>NZ_JAGRQM010000006.1:0-260930 GCF_018132775.1 Gordonia sp. SCSIO 19800
AGGGCCTGGTGAGACAGGTTGCGGAGCCCTTCGTGGCTCGCTTCGCTCGCACCTCAGGGAGCAGAGATGTGGACGCTTAAGAGTGTTCTTTCGTAGTCCACGCAAGACCTGCAACGCTGCCGGCCCGACACGACGGCGCCACTTCGACGGAACTTGCGCTGCCCCGACATGTGACCGGCATGGCGGCCGTCGTGGACTACGCAGCGAACGCTCGAGAGCGTTCTGTTCATGCTCCCTGAGGTGCGAGTGAAGCGAGCCACGAAGGGCCATGTTCGATGCTCGCCCGCCCTTCGTGGCTCGTCGCTTGCGCTCCTCACACCTCAGGGAGCAGGGATTGTGGTGTTCTTTAGGGCTAAACAGCAGAGGAAACATCGAATGGTGATCGTCGCCAACATGTTTCGCGAGTTCGCCGAGATGATGCCGACGACAGCCGCCACCTAAACGGCCGGATCCGGGAGCTCACCTATCGCTCCACACCGCACTTCTGACCCCGGCGATCACCGACACCGACTACCAACCAAGCACTTGCTAGGTTAGTCTCGGGGGCATGAGTGACGCCGTCATCCCACCTCCGCTCGGACCCGACGATCTGGGCCCGGACACCTCACCGGTCGCCTACGAGACCGGCGGCCCCGACGGCGCGGTGGCCTATGTGACGCTGAACCGCCCGGAGTACCGCAACGCGCAGAACTCGGTGATGACCTATTCGCTCGACGCCGCTTTCCGCAAGGCCGTCGACGACGCTTCGGTGAAGGTGATCGTGCTGCGGGCGAACGGCAAGCACTTCTCGGCCGGACACGACATCGGCACCCCCGAACGCGACTTCGACACCTACTACGAGAACGCGGCCGTCCTGCACTGGGACCACACCGACAAGACCGGTGCCGACCAGCGTCTCGCCCGCGAGATGGAGGTGTACATGGGGATGTGCCGCCGCTGGCGTGACATCCCCAAACCCCTCATCGCCCAGGTCCATGGCGCGTGCATCGCCGGCGGTCTCATGCTCGCCTGGATCTGCGACTTCATCGTCGCCTCCGATGACGCGTTCTTCTCGGACCCGGTCGCCCGCATGGGCATCCCCGGCGTCGAGTACTTCGCCCACGCCTTCGTGCTCGGCCCGCGCCGGGCGAAGGAGATCCTCTTCACCGGTGAACGTTTCACCGCGACGCAGGCGGCCGACTGGGGCATGGTCAACCACGTCGTTCCCCGGGACGCCCTCGAGACCAAGGTGAACGAGATCGCCGAGAAGGCCGTCGCCATGCCGATGCAGGGGCTCTTCCTGAGCAAGAAGGCCGTCAACATCTGCGAAGACCAGATGGGACTGCGCAACTCGATGGATTCGGTGTTCGGCTGGCACCACTTCGCGCACGCGGCCAACTCCGAGGCGGGTGGCGACTCCCTCGGCGGGATGGACGCGAAGTCGATGAAGGCGTCGGCGTCGACCGGCACCGAGGGATCGGTGAGCTGACATGGACCTGCTGTTCGACGACGCCGCCGACGACTTCCGCGCCGAGGTCCGCACCTGGCTGGCCGATCATGTTCCGCGCGAACCGCTTCCGTCGATGGACACCGCCGAGGGATTCGAGGCGCACCGCGAGTGGGAGCGGACGATGGCCGCCGACCGGATGTCGGTCGTCAGCTGGCCGGAGGAATACGGCGGCCGCGATGCCCCGCTGCTGCACTGGGTCATCTTCGAGGAGGAGTACTACCGTTCGGGTGCTCCCGGACGCGTGAGCCAGAACGGCATCTTCCTGCTCGCACCCACCCTGTTCGAGCACGCGAGTCCTGCTCAGCTGGAACGCATCCTGCCGCGGATGGCCAACGCCGACGACATCTGGGGTCAGGCGTGGAGCGAACCCGAGGCCGGCAGCGACCTCGCCTCGCTGCGGTCGACCGCCGTTCGCACCGACGGCGGCTGGCTGCTCAACGGTCAGAAGACCTGGAGTTCGCGGTCGAGTTTCGCCGACCGCGCCTTCGGCCTCTTCCGCACCGACAAACAGGCGCAGCGCCACAAGGGTCTCACCTACTTCATGTTCGACCTGCGCAGCGAGGGCGTGACCGTCCGACCGATCGCACAGCTCGACGGCGAGGCCGGGTTCGCAGAGCTGTTCTTGGAGAACGTCTTCGTCCCCGAAGATCCGTCGAATCCGGGCGAGTCGGGTGTCATCGGCGAGGTGGACAACGGGTGGCGGGTCGCGATGAGCACCGCCGCCAACGAACGCGGGCTGTCCCTGCGCGCACCCGGCCGGTTCCTGGCCACCACCGACCGCCTCGTCGAACTGTGGCGGTCGAACCGGGACGACGTCCCGTCGACGGCGAACACCGATGCGCGCGTGGCAGATGCGTGGATCGGGTCACGAGCCTACGAGCTGTCCACGTATCAGACGGTGAGTCGTCTTGCGGCCGGTGGTTCGCTCGGCATGGAGTCGTCCATCAACAAGGTGTTCTGGTCGCAGTGGGACATCGCCGCTCACGAGACCGCCCTCGACCTGCAGGGCCCGGCCGCCGAGCTCGACGACCGGTGGACCGATGGCTACCTCTTCTCGTTGTCCGGGCCGATCTACGCGGGTACCAACGAGATCCAGCGCAATGTCATCGCCGAGCGCCTGCTCGGCCTTCCCCGTGGAGATCGGTGATCATCATGGACTTCCGACTCTCCGACATCCACACCGACCTCGCCTCGACGGTGGACGCCATGCTGGGCAAGGCCGACATGCCGACCGCCACGCGCGCCTGGGCGGCCGGTGACCGCGCGGCCGTCGCCAAGGTCTACTCACAGCTGGCCGACGCGGGCATCAGCGGACTCCTGATCGACGAGTCACACGGCGGCAGCAGCGCCGGGGCCGTCGAGATGGTCGTCGCCGTCGAGCAACTCGGACGCCACTGTGCCCCGGGCCCGATCGTCGAGAGCGTCGCCGTGTTGCCGATCCTGCTGCACGACGCCGACGTGTCGGGCCCGCTCAGCGACCTCGCCGAGGGGCGGCTGGCGACCTGCGCGATCGGACCGCTCCAACCGTTGGCCGCCGACACCGCCTCCGCCGATGTCTACCTCGTCGAGGACGGAGTGCTCTCGCGGGCCACCGTGCAGAGCACCGAGCCCTCGGTCGACAGCACCCGGACGTTGTCGCGGGTCACCGCCGGCGACGTCCTGGCCACCGGGGTCGATGCGTCCGACGCCGCGGACGCGGGCGCACTGGCCACGGCTGCGCAGCTGCTCGGCCTGGGTCAGGCGATGCTGTCCATCGCCTCGGACTACGCACAGTCGCGCAAGCAGTTCGGCCGACCGATCGGGTCGTTCCAGGCCGTCAAACATCATCTGGCCGACGTGGCGATCGCCATCGAGATGGCCCGCCCCCTCGTTCACGCGGCCGCCCTCGGCGTCGACGGCCAAGTGCCGGAGGGCACCGACGTCTCGCGCGACATCTCGGCGGCGAAGGTCTCGGCCGCCGAGGCCGCCGACCTGTCGGCCCGCCGCTCGCTGCAGGTGATGGGGGCGATCGGGTACACCGCCGAGCACGACATCTCGCTGTACATCACCAAGACCCGGGCGCTGCTCAACGCCTGGGGCTCCCCTGCCGTACACCGCCAACGCATCCTGGAGACGCTGTGACCGTCAGTACCGGCATCGAAAGCCCGGCCATCGGCGCCGAGGAACGGGAGGCACTCGTCGAGGCGGTGCGGGATCTCCTGCGTCGCCGGGGCGATTCGACGACGGTCCGCACGGCCATGTCCGCCACGGGGCGCATCGACTCGAACCTGTGGCAGACGCTGTGCACCGAGATCGGCGTCGCCGCGCTGGCTGTCCCCGAGCGATTCGGCGGTGCCGGGGCGTCATGGATGGAGTCGGCCGCGGTGCTCGAAGAACTGGGCGCCGCACTGAGTCCCGTCCCCGCGCTCGGCTCCGCACTCGCCACCGGCACGATCCTGCTCGCGGGTGACGACGACGCGTCGTCGCGACTTCTGCCCGCCCTGGCCGCAGGCGAGCGGACCGCGGCGGTGTGCTGGGCCGGTGAACGCGGCTGGCAGGCACCCGGTGTGCGCGCCGACGCCGGACTCCTCACCGGGACAGCCCACTTCGTCGTCGACGGCGAATCGGCCGACGTGCTCCTCGTGCTCGCAGCCGGACCCGGGACGCACCTGACCCTGCACGAGGTGGCCGCCGATGCGGACGGCGTCTCGGTGTCGCCGATGCCCGTCCTCGACCCGACCCGGGCGCTGTCCTCGGTGCGCTTCGACGAGGTCGCGTCCGCGGCGATCCCGGCGCCGGACGATCTCGCGTCCCGGCTCCGCGCGCTCGCGTGGGCCCTGCTGTCCGCCGAGCAGGTCGGGGGCGCGCAGCAAGCGCTCGACCTCACGGTCGAGTACACCAAGTCCCGCAAGCAGTTCGGGCGCACCATCGGCTCGTTCCAGGCCCTCAAGCATCGGATGGCCGACATGTACGTGCTGGTCGAGACGGCGCGGTCGATCTCCCGCGCCGCCGTGGCCGCCCTCGCCGCCGACGACCCGGACACCGCCGACCTGGCGCTGGCCGCCCACGTGTACTGCTCCGATGCCAATCGTCGTGTCGCGGGCGAGGCCATCCAGCTGCACGGCGGCATCGGCATCACCTGGGAGCACGACATCCAGCTCTATTTCAAACGCGCACAGGCCACGTCGCAGATGTTCGGTGCCCCGCACACCGCGGTTACCGAAGCGGCCCGCGCACTGCGCTGACCGACCTCAGTGTCGCCGCGGCCGCCACCGGGCGAGCAGCCGCTCGACCGGGTCGGTCAGCAGCAGTAGGAACAGCGGCAGATTTCCGCTGCGCGGGAACACGATCGCGACGCCCAGTGCGACCGCGAGGATGATGAACGTGGCGACTCCGCTCGATGAGGCAACCCATCGGTCGGTCGCGTCGTCGTCGGCGAGCAGTTCTCGGTGCCGACGACCCCATTCGGCGATCGCGATGAGCGAGCCCACCGAGACGGCTAGCACACCGATGTAGAGGATGTTGGCCTGCTCGATGTGGGCACCGTCGATGAGGGCCGTCGCGAAGGGTAGCGCCACGATCGTGAGCAACCAGATGAAGTGGAGGTTGATCAGCGTGCGGTCGTAGGCGCGGAAGTACTCCATCGTCTGATGGTGCTGGCGCCACAGGATCCAGATGACGCCGAAACTGATGATGAAGCTGACCAGTTCGATCGAGTTGTCGGACACCACGTCCGCGACCGACGAATCCTCGCGCAGGTCGTTCGCGATGTCGACGAGCGGGAGCACCAGCAGGGTCAGCGCGATCGCGACCACCGCGTCGGCGAATGCGATGAGCCGGCTCAGTCCCTCTGCCGACTGTCGGTTCTCCGGTTCTGCCATGCGATGCACTGTAGAACGACCGGCGGGCGGCCGGTGGGTCAGACGGCGAAGGCCGCCTCGACCGTTGCCTCGTCGAGTCCGTAATCGGCGAGCTGGTACCGGTGCTGCGGTTTGCGCGCACCCGACCGGCTTTCCTCGTCGAGCGCGGTCACCGCCGCACGCGCGTCCTCCGACATCGGGGTGTCCAGCGCCGCGTACACCCGCTCGACGGTGCCCATCGGGTCGTTGCGCAGATCGGTGAAGTCGATGTCGAGGAACTGGGCCGGGTCGTACCGCTTCCGTGCGGTGGAGAACTCACGGAGTCCGCGCGACCACAGCTCGAGCTGGTCCTGGCCCACTTGCTCGCCGGTGAACGTCGTCGACCATCCCGGGGTGGCGTGTTCGGCCAAGCTGCACATCGACGCGATGAGAGTGCTGGGCGGCCGGTGCGTCTGGATCACCAGGGCATCCGGGTACGCTGCCATGAGCGCGTCGAGCGCGAACAGATGGCTGGGGTTCTTGAGCACCCACCGCTTGCCGGGATCGTTGAGCCCGATCAGCTGCAGGTTCTTGCGGTGTCGGAGATACGCCGGCGTCCAGTCCTGTTGGGCGAGCCACCTCGAGTAGGTCGGGATGTGCGCGAGGGATTCGTACGAGATCGACATGACGCTCTGGCGGAGCAGCTGCCAGCACTCCTCGACCTCGCCGGCGTCCATGTAGTGCAACCCCATGAACTCGGGATTCTCGACGTGATGTTGCTCGAACCCGGCCTGGATCTGCTGGTAGACGGGATTGTCGGACCAGGTGTCGCGCGGCGGCCGGGGCTGCGGGAACTCGGCGAGCCACATCTCGACGCCCTGGTGCGCCGGATCGGCGGCCAGGAGTCGGTGCAGCGCAGTCGTTCCCGTGCGCGGCAGGCCGGTCACGAAGATCGGCCGCGTCACCTCGACGTCGGCGTACCCCGGGTTCGCCTTCCACGACGCCTCGCTGAGCAACCGGGCGACCAACGCGCCCTTGAGGAAGAAGCGGAACATCTTGCTGCCGATCTCGGTCAGCCCCGCCTCGGAGCGGTAGGAGTCGAGCAGGATGCCCAACGGCTCCAGGTACTCGGTGTCCCCGAAGTCGTCGAGGCCGGTGGCGCGAGTGGCCGAGGAATGCAGGTCTTCGATCGTGCCGACGTCGGTGCGTGCCGCACTAGTCATGGTATTCACCGCAATTCACGTCCAGGGTGTGCCCGGTGATGGCGCGCGCCATCGGCGAGGCGAGGAACACGACGGCGTCGGCGATCTCGTCCGGCTCCGGCAATCGCTTGAGGTCGGACTTCGACGCCGTCTGCTCGTAGACGTCGTCGGGTGAGATCCCGTATTTCTTGGCGACCTCGCCGAAGTACCACTTCAGCTGGTCGTCCCAGATGTAACCCGGTGCGACCGAGTTGATGCGAATCCCCTTGTCGCCGAGTTCGGAGGCCAGCGACTGCGACATCGCCAGCAGCGCCGACTTCGCGATCTTGTAACTGCCGTAACGGGGCTCGGAGTGCCGGATGACCATCGAGTTGATGTTCACGATCGAGCCGTCGGACTCGCCCAGCGCGTCGGTGAACGCGCGAATCACCCGCAGTGTGCCCAGCACGGTGACGTCGATGCTGCTCGCGATCTGATCGAAGTCGGTGCGGGACAACGGTTTCATCGACGGGAGGGCGAAGGCGTTGTTGACCAGTACATCGGCCCGGCCGAACTGGGCGACGGTGGTGGCCACCAGGTTGTCGACGGCGGCGTCGTCGGTGATGTCAGCCGGGACGACGAGGCTGGTCCCGCCGGTGGCGTCGATCTCGGCGGCCACCTCTTTCAGACGCGATTCCGTGCGGGCGGCGAGGACGACCCGCGCCCCCTCCGCGGCGGCGCGCAGACAGATCGACCACCCGAGTCCCGGACCGACACCCGAGACCACGACGACCTTGTCGGCGAGCAGACCCCCCTGTGCGCTCATCCCAGCATCCTCTCGGCGAACCCACGCTGACGTGCCGCGATCCGATCCGCCCAGCCGTCGGCGTCGATCCTGTTGTGCTCGAGGTGCGGCAGATGGTCGGCGACTTCGTCGAAAGCGACGACCTGTGCGGTCGGGCCCAGGTCCGGGCCGATCGGCGAATCACTGCGCTGCCAGCGGAACTGCAGGATGCCCCTCGACCGTCCCGTCGTCTCGATCCAGTTCGCGACGCCCGGATCACGATGCGACACCACCATGCGGATCATGCCGTCCGGATCCACCTGCGCCTGAGCGGAGTTCAGGCTGGTCTGGTGGTTGACGTAGTCCAGCGAGGTGTACCACATGCTGCCGAGCTGGAATCCCTGGTACGGGGCGTCGGACCGCGGAATGGTGATCACCATCGCCTCGTCGGGCCCCAACCGGAAGTGTCCGACGGAGGAGAACTGCGTGCTGAGGCCGCCCGGGGTCTGCCGCGGTGCGGTGAACGTGTTGACCGGCTCGTCGAGGTAGAACCACTTCGGGAAGTTGAACCAGGTGTTGATGCGAGCCGTCAGCATCTTGCCGGCCGTCGCGTACCGGCGGGACACCCGGGCCAGGTCCGGCTCCGGCGGCGCGGTCCCGATGGTGTCGACCCGTTCGATGGTGATCGACCCCTTGCGTTCGGACCAGTCGGAGTAGACCTCGCGCACCGCGAGCATCGACGCGCCCTCGCCGAGCGGGAAGTAGTCGTCGGGCGCATCCGGGATGGGTGGGCCGAAGGTCAGCTCGAACGACCCGTCGTCGGCGATCGTCAGCCGCCGGTCGTCGAACGCATCCTCGCCGCCCGGTACCGACGAGGCCGTGTAGTCGCCGCGCAGGACCTGGAAGCTGAGATCGGTTGTCGTACCGCGCCGCCCGCGTACCCGGTAGGTCCCGGTGGGCTCGACGTCTGCGTGATAGTAGAGCGTGTCCGGATTGTCCAGGCCCATCTTGGTCGACGGCCCGGTGGACGTCACGAAGTTCGGGTGGGAGATGGACCGGGCGCGCACCAGTTGGACGATGGCGGCGATACTCCCCGCGAGGTAGTCGTAGCCTTCGGCGAGATCCTGTTCGGTCTCGGCGAAATCGGCCGATGCGACCAGCTTCTCGGCCTCCGCGATCGCGTCGAGGAGGGGCTGCGTGACCAGCGGTGCGCCACTCGTTGTTTCGGTTGACGATGTCTCGGTCGTCGCTGTCTCGGTACTCGTCGCGTCGTCGACGGTCATAGCCAGGTGTCCCCGCCCGTCCATGTGAGAAAGTTTTCCAACTCTGCCTGTGCGGGCGTGACCCGCGGGTGTTCGGTCGACAGGTAGCCGCCACGGTAGAACAGCAACGGCTTGTCCTGCAGCACTTCTCCGAGAGTCAGTGCGCGGCCGATGACGATGTGATGGTCACCGCCGTCGGTGACCGTCTCGACGTCGCATTCGACCCAGGTCAGGCTGTGCCGGATGACGGGGAGACCGGCCGGTGACGGGTCCCAGATGACGTTCGCAAACTTGTCGTCGCCGGGGGCGCCGAAGGCGGCGCTGACGTCCTGCTGGCGGTTCGACAGGACGTTCACACAGAACTTGCCCGTCTTCTCGATGACCTTCCAGCTCCGGGAGGTCTTCATCGGACAGAAGAGGACCAGCGGCGGATCGAGCGACAACGCGGCGAACGACTGGCAGGCAAACCCGACCGGCTTACCCGCGTCGTCGAGGGTCGTGATGACGGTGACCCCGGTACAGAACTGGCCCATCGCCGTTCGGAACTGACGGGAGTCGAAATCGGCGGACCCGTAGGGCGAACGCGTGGACTGCTGGGTCGCGGCGCCGGAGGGCATCTCGGACAAGGGCATCTCAGCCCTTGAACCCGACGCTGAAGTCATGCCCCCACAGACTCACTGCCGTGCTCTCCCGGGCGATCCACTCGTCGTCCTTCACCGTGCGCCCCTCACAACCGAATTCGATGTCGAAGCCGCCCGGCGTCTTCATGTAGAAGGACAGCATGAGGTCGTTGACGTGTCGGCCGAGCGTCGCCGACATCGGCACCTTCTTGCGCAGCGCGCGGTCGAGGCACAGGCCGACGTCGTCGGCGTTCTCGACCTCGACCATCAGGTGGACGATGCCGGTGCTGTTCGGGATCGGCAGGAACGCCAGCGAATGATGTCGGGGGTTGCAGCCGAGGAAGCGCAACCACGGCACCTCGTCGCCCTCTTCGCGGCCGACCACCTGCGGCGGGAGGCGCATCGAGTCCCGGAGCTTGAATCCGAGTACGTCCCGGTAGAATTCGAGCGCCGCCTTGTCGTCGGAGCAGGTGAGCACCACGTGGCCCAGACCCTGCTCCTCGGTGACGAAGCGATGCCCGTACGGGCTGACGACGCGCCGGTGCTCCAGCGCGGCGCCGTGAAAGACCTCCAGGGTGTTGTCCGCCGGGTCGTCGAAGACGATCATCTCGGCGACCCGACGGTCGGCGACCTCCTCGTCCTTGCCCTCGCGGAAGACCACACCCGCACGCGACAGCCGATCCCGGACATCCTGCAACTCAGCGGCGTTCGCGACCTCCCAGCCCGCGCAGGCGAGCCGGTCGTGCTCGGACGGCACGATGACCAGACGGGCCGGGAAATCGTCCATCCGGAGATACAGGGCACCGTCGGTGAGACCGGAGCCCTCGATCATGCCGAGAACCTTGAGGCCGTAGGTGCGCCACGCCTCGATGTCGGTGGCCTCGATCCTCATGTACCCCAACGAGCGAATCGGACTGTCACTCATCTGCTACTCCTCTTTGTGCTCTTGCCGACGGTGCTGGCCGGACCTTCGTGACGCCCTCCGCAAGCTCCGGGCTCCTCAGGGAGCGGACGGGCGTGCCCTCCGCAAGCTCCGGGCTCCTCAGGGAGCGGAGAGGGGTGCCCTCCGCAAGCTCCGGGCTTGCGAGCCTCTTCCCTGCTCCCTGAGGTGCGAGGAGCGCAAGCGACGAGCCACGAAGGGCCTGGTGAGGCACGTTGCGAGCCACTTCCCTGCTCCCTGAGGAGCGAGCTTGCGAGCCACTTCCCTGCTCCCTGAGGAGCGAGCTTGCGAGCGTCACGAAGGGTCACACCATCGTGTCGCCGATGGGAATTCCGAACTCGCCGTTGCCGAATGCGACGTAGGCGCGCTCCGGGTCGTTCGCGGCGTGCACGCGGCCGGCGTGGGCGTCGCGCCAGAAGCGCTGGATCGGTGTCCCGTTCTCGAGCGCGTGGGCGCCCGAGTTCTCGAAGAGCCGGTCGATCGCGGCGATCGCACGTCCGGTCGCACGCACCTGGTCGCGTCGAGCGGACAGGCGCAGTTCCATCGGGACCTCCTCGCCGGCGAGGATGAGGTCGTACTCGGCCTGCAGGTTGCCCGACAGCTGGCGCCACGCGGCGTCGATGTCACTGGCGGCCTCGGCGATCCGGACCTTGGCGAACGGATCCTCCTTGGCCTTCTCGCCCGCGTAGGCGGCCCGGACCCGCTTGCCCTGGTGCTCGACGTGGGCGCGGTAGGCGCCGTAGGCCATGCCGACGATCGGCGTCGCGATGGTGCTGGGATGGATGGTGCCCCAGGGCATCTTGTAGACCGGCGCGGTGTTGCGCTCCAGGCCCGGGCTCTGTCCCATCGACATCGTGCGCATGCTGAGCATGCGGTGCCGCGGCACGAACACGTCCTTGACCTCGATGGTGTTGGACCCGGTGCCGCGCAGACCGACGACGTTCCACACGTCCTTGATCGTGTAGTCCTCACGCGGGATCAGGAAGCTGACGAAGTCGACGGGCTTGCCGTTCTTGATGACCGGACCCCCGACAAAGACCCAGTCAGCAGTCTCGCAGCCCGACGACCACGCCCACGAACCGTTGACCTTGTAGCCGCCGTCGACGACCTCACCCATGCCCATCGGCGCGTACGACGACGAGATCCGGACATTGCTGTCCGAACCCCACACGTCTTCCTGCGCCTGCTGGTCGAAGAGGGCGAGGTGCCAGTTGTGGACGCCGATGATGCCCGACACCCAGCCGGTGGACCCGCAGGCCGACGCGATCCGGCGGACCGCTTCGTAGAAGGTGACCGGGTCGACCTGATAGCCACCCCACTGCTCGGGCTGCAACAGCCGGAAGAAGCCGGCGGTCTCGAGGCTCGAGACGGTCTCGTCGGGGATTCGACGCAGATCCTCGGTCGACTGCGCACGCTGCTCGAGTTCCGGGAGCAGGACGTTGATCTTCTCCAGGACCTGCTCGGCGGCTTCGCTCCGTTGTGCTGGCATCTCGCCTGCTCCTACTCGTCTCTCCTCGGCCGGACGAGCCGGCCGCTGTACCCATCGAGTTCGAGATTAGAACACGTTCTCATTTCTGTCGAGGACTGGGACTTTATGCCCATGTACAGGCCCGATCGGCGTTCGGGACGACGATCGGGCTGACAAATCTGAAACGTGTTCTAGTATTGGGTACAGTTTTTCGACGCGACATCAGCCACAGACAGGAGAGGGCACATGTCTTCAGGACCCGAGACGATGACCCCGAGCAGCCCCGGCACGCCGAGCGCAGCCGTCGCCTCCGACGGGGCCGATGTGGGTATCCGGGAGATCGACACGGGTGCACCGCCCACCCGGTTCGCGCGCGGCTGGCACTGCCTCGGCCTGCACGAGGAGTTCGACGACGGCAAGCCCCACTCCGTCACGATCTTCGGCACCAAGCTGGTGGTCTGGGTCGACACCAAGGGCGAGGTGAACGTGCTCGACGCGTTCTGCCGGCACATGGGCGGCGACCTCTCCCAGGGCAAGCTCTCGGGCGACAACGTCGCGTGCCCGTTCCACGGCTGGCTGTGGAAGGGCAACGGACGGTGCGCCGGCGTGCCCTACGCCAAGCGCAACCCGAAGCTCGCCAAGACGCGCTCGTGGCCGTCGATGGTCCGCAACGGCCAGATCTTCGTCTACAACGATCCCGAAGGCAATCCGCCCCCGGATGAGTGCATCATCCCCGAACTCGAGGAATTCGGGTCCGACGAGTGGACGCCCTGGACCTGGAACCGCATCGTCATCGAGGGCTCCAACTGTCGCGAGATCATCGACAACGTCGTCGACATGGCGCACTTCTACTACGTGCATTTCGCTCTTCCGGATTACTTCAAGAACGTCTTCGAGGGTGAGATCGCCGCGCAGTACATGAATTCGCACGGCCGGCCCGACGTCACCCTCGGCACCAATTACGGCGACAGCCGCCTCGAATCGATCGCGGCGTATTACGGCCCGTCATACATGCTGAACCCGATGATCCAGTACTACGGCGGCTACGCGGTCGAGACCATCCTCACCAACTGCCACTACCCGATCGACGAGAACTCCTTCGTCCTGATGTACGGCGTGATGGCCAAGGTCCCGGACGGCCTGACCGCCGAACAGGCGTCGAAGATGGCCACCAAGATCAGCGCCGGCGTCGAGGTGGGCTTCCTGCAGGACGTCGAGATCTGGAAGAACAAGACCCGGATCGACAACCCGCTCCTCGTCGAGGAGGACGGCCCGGTGTACCAGCTCCGCCGCTGGTACGACCAGTTTTACGTCGACAAGGCCGACGTCACCGACGAGATGACCGGCCGGTTCGAGTACGAGATCGACACCTCCAAGGCCCTCGAGAGCTGGAACGAGGAGATCCAGGAGAACCTGCGCCGCCAGGAGGCCGAGAAGGCTGCAGAGTCCACGGCGTCGGAATCCACGGAGAAGGCCGAGGTCTGACGTGACCCGGGCGGCAGGGGTTCGGATGGCAGGGGCTCCCGGGGGTTCCGACCGTTGGGCGAAGGCGCCCGACTTCCAGAACGATCCGGACCGGCTCGCCCGGGTTCACGAGGCCACCCGCCGCGACCGCGAGCACTACCTGCAGGGCGGGATGCGCGAGATCGAGTGCCGGGCATGCCACGCCTGTGTGTTGGTGAAGAAGACCAGTTCGTTCCACACCAGCGTGCAGTGGAACGCCGACGCCAGGGAACGCTGCCTCGGCCTCGAGCAGATGCGCGCCGGCGACGACGACGGGAACGGCCCGCTGCTGCCCGGAGCGATGATGCCGACGTGCGCCCGGCTGTCGGCCAGCATCGACCACGGGGTCACCGAGGGCATCATCCCGGCCGAGTCGCCCGCCACCGATCCCGACGGCTACTGGTAATCGGTTAACCGGAACTACAGCACCATTAGATAACACAAGCCCCAGGCATCACACCGGTCACACGTTCGTCACACCTGGAGAACGACCGACGACGCGCCGACCCGCCTCGGCCAAGCTGTCGTCATGTCCGTTTCGATGACGCGCGCCAGGCGCGTGACCTGCACCATCGCACTCACTGCCGCGCTGTCGGTCGGTGTTCCCCTCGCCGGCTCCCCACTCCTCGACACCGGTCACGCCGCGGCCGCGGGGTCGTCGGATTCCTCCGGTTCGGTCCCGATCTATCTGCCGATCCCGACCACCGTCGGCCTCAACGCGCTCGGGGCGGCGATCACCCAGATCGGCAAGCCGTACAAGTGGGCCGGCGTCGGCCCGCATTCGTGGGACTGCTCCGGGCTGGTGCGGTGGGCGTTCTACACGACCGGCGTCCAGCTCCCCCGGACCAGCCAGCAACAGGCGAAGGTCGGACACGCGATCCCGTTTCGCGCCCTCGCACCGGGCGACATCATCATCTTCGGTCGCGACGCCGGGCACGTCGGCATCTACGCGGGCGCCGGTCGGGTGTTCAACGCCTACGGCCCCAACGGTGTCCCGATCGGTTTCACGAAGTTGAAGGACATGGGCTACATCAAGACGATTCGTCGGTTCGGTTGACCTCGGCTCGCTCGGCGGCAGCCGCACGGGGCCACACGGTGCTCAGCACCCATAAACCGACGACGACCAGGAGCAGGATCGCGACCACGACGGTCCCGATCAGTCCGTAACCCGCCTGCATCTCGGGGAGGTCGGCGTCGAGCGCCTCGGACACGCGGTCGGAGAACAGATGCGCGGCGGGGTTGCTCAGCGTGCGGATGCCGACGACGAGCACGATGACCGACGCCAGCCCGATCAGGCCGATGGCGGACGGGCGCAGGCGTGGGCGCCACCAGCCGAGGGCGGCGACCACCGCGATCACGGCACCGAGCACCACCACGCTCAGGCCCGGGCGGCCGGTGTTGTCCTCGAAGAAGAACGCGACATCGTCGTCGCTGGCGCCCAGGATCGTGACGCGTCCCAACCCGGTGATCGACGGCTCCACGCCCTCATCGGTACTGCCCCACTGCACCTGTGCCAAGAGCACCAGCAGCAGACCACCCGCCAGCATCGTCGGCCACGCGAGGCCGCGGAGTCGTTCGACCGTCCCTGCATGCTTGGTCATCCGATCAGGGTGCCATGAGCCGACGTCGGTGGATATGAGTCGGACTAAACGCAACGCCGTCCGCGACCGATGAGTTTGCGCGACCCTGTCAGTCAGAAGTTCCGACGGGCAGTCGTCCACCAGTTCACGCGGAGCAAGAAAGAGGACCCAGCAATGGCAGAGTATGCAGCCCCCTCCGGGGCACCAATCTGGTTCGACCTGATGAGCAGTGACACCGCGAAGGCCGAGGAGTTCTACGGCGCGATCTTCGGCTGGGAGGCCGAGGCCCCCGACGAGGAGATGGGCGGTTATCGCAACTTCCACAAGAACGGCAAGCGGGTGGCCGGTCTTAGTCCGGTGATGGAAGGCGCCGGGCCGCCCGACATCTGGACGGTTTACCTCCACACCGAGGATCCCGACGCCACGGTGAAGGCCGTCGAGTCGGCCGGGGGCTCGATCATGGTGCCGCCGATGGCCATCGGCGAGGAGGGCACGATGTTGATGGCCTTCGACACCGCGGGGGCGGCGATCGGGTTCTGGCAACCGAAGAATCACAAGGGGTACACCGAGTTCGGCGAGCACGGCACGCCCTACTGGTTCGAGTGTCAGAGCATGGACTACGCCAAGTCCGTCGAGTTCTACCGGACCGTGCTCGGCGCGCGCATCGAGGAGGTCGGCACCGGTGGCGACCCGGACGCCGTCGGCCCCGACAGCTACGGCCAGATCTTCTACGGTGAGGCGTCGTACGCGGGGATCATGGACTCGGTCAAGCTCTTCCCGGCCGGGGTGCCGTCGTTCTGGCAGGTCTACATCACCGTCGACGATGTCGCGGCCACGGTGAAGCAGGCCGAGTCGCTGGGCGCGAAGATCCTCATGGCCGGCGAGGACACCCCATACGGGACGCTGGCCGCGATCAAGGATCCGATGGGCGCCCTGATCTGTCTGGGACATCCGCCCGCCGGCATGTGACGCGCAGCCGCGGTAGGGCTCGGTGCGCACCGAGTCCTACCGCGCAGGTCATCGGCGGCGTCAAACGTTCATCCCGCCGCAACGCGATGGCCGACGGCACCCTGTAGCGTCCGACTTCCACAGACACGATTCACCGTCATATCGCGTGGAACTCGTCGGCGTGGAACAGGATTCGCATGTCGGCACACGATTCGGCCGTCCCTCCCGGCTCCGTGCAGAGCTATCTCGACGAGGTCCCCACCTGGCGAGACGGCACACCCGCCCGCGCACACTCCGCAACCCGCTACTGCCGGGATCTCGTAGCCCCGCCCTTCCGACAAACCCACCCGTTTTCCGTAAACCCACCCGGTCCGAGCGTGGTGGGTTTACGGAAAAGGGGTGGGTTTGCGGATGCGGCTCCTCACCGCACCCCGGGTGCCCGGAGGAGTTCGCCGGTGACGACCCCGCGAATCGTGCGGACCGCCACGCCGCTCCATGCCAGGACGAGGACCGTGAATCCGGCGACGGCCACGACCTCGAAGACCGTCCCACCGACGGTGAGGGCCAGCGCACTCGAACCCGTGACGTAGGTGCCGAGGGGGAAGGTGAACGCCCACCAGGTCATCGCGAACGGCATTCCCGACCTCAGGGTCCGCGCGGTGAGCCGTGTTGCGACGGCGATCCACAGGGTTGCCGCCACCCAGACGGTGAGGCCATAACCGACCGCAAACGAATGCAAGGTCTCAGCCATGGGCGCGTCGACGACATGGGGTGCGACGTGGGCCAGCAGGCACGCCGCGGTGACCGATTGGCCGAGCGGTCCGAGGACGATCCACCAGGTGGGGACCATGTGCGCGGCGCCGACGTCTCCGGTACGCAGCCGCGACGCCAGCACCCTCAGAATGGGGAGTGAGGCGAGTGCGGCCAGCACGAACATCGCCCAACCGATCCCCATCACCACATGCGACGCCCAACCTGCGGACAACTGCGGGGTGAGCACCGCGGCCGCCGACGCCGAGACCATCGGGGGGACGACGGGCATCAGCCAGCCGCCGAACGCGTCGCCGACCGACGGGCGCCCGACGATGAGATGCCGGTACGGGATGACCACCGCGGTGACGACCCCGCCGATCGTGCCGACGACCCAGCACACGAGGTCGATCCCCAGCGCCAGATCCCGGCCGATCACCGTCGCTCCGACGACCATCGTGCTGGTCCCGACCGTCATGATCGCCATCGGCACCGCACCGTAGAAGTGGGCGACGACGGGGTGGGCGTGATGACCGCGGGCGACCTCCGGGTCGCGGCCCCAGTGCCGGACCGTGGCGACCAGCACGACGCCGAACACCGCGCAGGCCAACAGCCAGAAAACGGTTGCCACCTCCGCTAGACCCGTGGGCTGCCAGGGCAGGCTGTGCGCGGCGATCGCGATGATCCCCGTGCCCATCACCGCGGCGAACCAGTTGGGCGGCACGTAGGAGGCGCGACGCCGCCCCACCGCGCGGGCTGTTGCGGTCCCGAGGTCCGGTGCTGCGAGTCCGGCGGAGGCAGTGGTCGTGGTCATGTCCATCACGTTCCCGCGAATCCAACGACGCCGGTAGGACCCGAATCGTTGGCAGGGCACAACCGCCGTTTGTATCCGGGGTACCACCGCCGCTTGTACCCTCGAGCGATGGTGCTGAGTCCGCGGATGCCCGACCTCGCGTCACTGGAGACCCTGCAGGCAGTGGTCGGGACGGGCAGCCTCAACGCCGCCGCGACCCAACTCGGCGTCACCCAGCAGGCGGTGTCAGCGCGCATCCGCGCCATGGAGACGCAGCTCGGCGTCGCCCTGCTGACACGCACACCGCGCGGATCGGTGCCCACCCAGTCCGGGCGACTCGTCGCCGAATGGGCCGACCGCCTGCTGACGTTGGCCGGCGAATTCGACGCCGGGCTGGCCGCACTACGCCTCGAACGACGTGACCAGCTACGTCTGGCCGCCAGCCTGACCGTCGCCGAGCACCTCCTCCCCCGCTGGCTCGTCTCGTTCGCCGCTCAGCATCAGCCCGCTCCCAAGGTGTCGTTCACCGCGACCAACTCCGATCACGTGTACGACCTCGTCCGTGCCGGCGACGTCGAACTCGGCTTCGTGGAGGGGTCCCGCGTCCAGACCGGTCTGCGCAGCCGGACCGTCGCGCGCGACGAGCTGATCCTCGTCGTACCGCCGGGTCATCCGTGGACGAGGCTGCGGCGGCCGGTCACGGCCGCCGATCTCGCCCGCACTCCATTGGTGACGCGCGAGGAGGGCTCGGGCACCCGGGAGTTTCTCGAGCGCGCCCTGACCAGGACCCTCGGCCCCGGACGAGAGGCCGCGCCACCCGTCCTGGAACTGTCCACGACGGCGTCGGTGCGCGCGGCGGTCATCGCGGGAGCCGGTCCGGCGGTACTCAGTGACCTCTCGGTGGCCGACGACCTCGGACACCGGCTGACCCACATCCCGATGGCCGGCCTCGATCTCGCCCGGCCGCTCCGCGCCGTGTGGCTCTCGGGCCCACAACCGACCGCCGGCGCCGCGCGCGACTTTCTCGCGCACATCAGCCGGAGCTGAGCGGCAACCGGCGACGGCCCCAGCCGGATTTCTGCTCAGACCCCGGCGTTCGCGTCCTGCTTCTTCTTGAGCTCGAGCGCGATGTCGATGAGCTGGTCCTCTTGGCCGCCGACCAGTTTGCGGCTACCCGCCTCGAGGAGGATCTCCGCCGCCGAGACACCGTAACGTTCAGCGTGACCCTCGGCGTGCTTGAGGAACGAACTGTAGCAACCGGCGTAACCCATCATCATCGCCGAGCGGTCGACCAGGCACTCCGACGGCATGGCCGGACGGACGACATCCTGTGCGGCGTCGGCGATCTTCATGAAATCGACCCCCGTGGTGATGCCGAGTTTGTCACACACACCAACGAAGGCCTCGGTGGGCGTGTTGCCGGCCCCTGCCCCAAAACGCCGGATCGAGCCGTCGATCTGCTGTGCGCCCGCGCGGATCGCGTTGACCGAGTTGGCGACCGCGATGTCGAGGTTCTCGTGCCCGTGGAAACCGACCTGCGCGTCGTCGCCGAGTTCGGCCACCAGGGCCTGCACCCGAACAGTCACGTCCTCGAGGACCAGCGCACCGGCGGAGTCGACGACGTACACACACTGACACCCGGCATCGGCCATGATGCGAGCCTGCTTGGCGATGACCTCCGGCGGCTGGCTGTGGCTCATCATCAGGAACCCGACAGTCTCCAGACCGAGATCGCGCGCGAGTCCGAAATGCTGAATCGAGACATCGGCCTCGGTGCAGTGCGTCGCGATGCGGCAGATCTGACCGCCGTTGTCCTGCGCCGCCCGGATGTCGTCCTTGGTGCCCAGCCCAGGCAGCATCAGGAAAGCGATCTTGGCTCGCTTCGCCGTCTCCGCGGCAGCCTTGATCAGCTGCTGTTCAGGGGTTTTCGAGAAACCGTAGTTGAACGACGAACCGCCCAGACCGTCACCGTGGGTCACCTCGATGACCGGCACCCCGGCCTCGTCGAGTGCGCCGACGATGGCACGCACCTCCTCTTCGGTGAACTGGTGGCGTTTGTGGTGGCTGCCGTCCCGGAGCGACGAGTCCGTGATGCGGATGTCGAGGGTGTCGGAGTACTTGCGCGCGTTCGCCATCAGCTTCGGGTCGCGCGGTGTCAGAACCACGTTGGTGCTCATGCCGGGACTCCCACCTTCGTTTTTGCGATCTCTTCGCCGACCTTCGTGGCGGCAGCGGTCATGATGTCCAGATTCCCGGCGTACGGCGGGAGGAAGTCCCCCGCACCCTCGACCTCGACGAAGATCGACACCCGGGCGTGTCCGCCGTTGAGGACGCTCGGCGGGTCGAACTGGGGATCCTGCAGCAACCGGTATCCCGGCACATAGGCCTGGATCTCCTTCTCCCGCCGGTGGATCGACTCGGCGATCGCATCGGTGTCCGCATCCTCGGGGATGGCACAGAAGATGGTGTCGCGCATGATCATCGGCGGGTCCGCCGGATTGAGGATGATGATCGCCTTGCCGCGCTGCGCGCCGCCGATCGTCTCGACACCCGCCGAGGTCGTCGCGGTGAACTCGTCGATGTTCGCGCGGGTGCCCGGCCCGGCCGACACCGAGGCCACCGACGCGACGATCTCGGCATATGGCACCGGCACAATCGAACTCACGGCATACACCATCGGGATGGTCGCCTGCCCGCCGCACGTGATCATGTTGGTGTTCGGCGCGTCGAGATGCTCGCGAAGATTGGCCGGCGGCACCACCGCGGGGCCAACCGCGGCCGGGGTGAGGTCGACGGCGATGATGCCCGCCTCCTCGTACTTCGGTGCGTACTCGCGGTGCACATAGGCCGAGGTCGCCTCGAAGATCAGATCCGGGCGCTCCGACGACGCCAGCAGTTCGTCGGCACCACCGCTCATCGTGATGAGGCCATGATCGGCCGCGCGCTTCATGCCCTCGGAGGCGGCATCGATGCCGACCATCCAGCGCGGCTCGATCACCTCGGAGCGCTCCAGCTTGTACATCAGGTCGGTGCCGATGTTGCCCGACCCGATGATCGCTGCGGTCAGCTTGGCTGCCACGGGTTCCTCCTCTTACTCGGTGAAAGCTGTTGTTGACTCGGTGAATCGAGGGACACTTCGTGTCAGGTGAAGTCGAGGGTGACGCTGCCCAGTCCGGCGAAGTCGGCCACGAAGTGGTCGCCCGATGCGATGTCGATGGCCCGCGTCGCGGTGCCCGGCAGGATCACGTCGCCTTTGCGCAGGCGCACGCCGAAGCCCTCGACCTTGCGCGCGAGCCAACTCACGGCGTTCAGCGGATGACCCAGTACCGCAGACGAGTTGCCCTTCGCCACGATCTCGCCGTTGCGCGTCAGCGTCGCCTCGATGTCGCCGGTGTCGATCTCGGAGATCGGTACGCGTTGCTGTCCGAGAATCCAGCCACACGACGACGCGTTGTCGGCGATCGTGTCGCACAGGGTGATCTTCCAGTCCTTGATCCGCGAGTCGATCAGCTCGATCGAGGGCACCACCCGCGCGACCGCGTCGATCACGTCCTCATTGGTGCAGCCCTCGCCCGGCAGGTCCTCGCCCAGGATGAAACCGACCTCGACCTCGACGCGCGGGAAGCAGAGTTTCTTGGCATCGATCGGAGTGTGCTCGAAGTACTGCATGTCGTCGAGCAGATGACCGTAATCCGGTTCGTCGACGCCCATCATCTTCTGCATGGCCTCGGAGGCCAGGCCGACCTTGTGTCCCGCGACCTTCGCGCCGGCGTCGAGCCGCTTACGGATGTTGATCAACTGGATCTCGTACGCATCGACCACGTCGAGTTCGGGGTGGGCGTCGGTGGGGCGGTCGATGGCGGTCGCCGTCGCCTCCGCCCGCGCCAGATCGGCTGCGATCTGCCCGCGAATCCCCTGCTCAACCGTCATCGTGCCCTCACCTTCCGCATGTGAACGTGTTCTAGTTTAGAACACGTTGCAGTCTCCGGGCAGTCCTCGGTCCGATCGTCGTGCATTTGGAGGCGTGGCCGAGATCGGTGATGACGTGAGCACCGGGCGACTACGGTTCTCGTCATGAGTTCCGAGTCCCCGAATCCCGTCTCGCCGGACACCGACGACACCGGCGAGGCCGTCCTGACCTCCTTCGACGACGGCGTGGGAAGGCTGACGCTCAACAACCCACGACGCAAGAACGCCATCACCCTCGAGATGGCCGCGGCGATCGAGGAGTTCTGCGACCGGGTCACTGCGGACGGCAACATCGGCGCGGTCGTCGTCGATGCGGCCGGTTCGTACTTCTGCAGCGGAGCGGACACGCGGATCCTCGCCGGCGCCTCGGCCGACCCCGCGGCGCCCGAGTCGGTGGCACAGCTGTCCGCGGTGTACCGCGCGTTCGTGCGGGTCGGCTCGCTGCCGGTGCCGACGGTGGGAGTGGTCATCGGCGGGGCCGTCGGGGCGGGCCTCAACCTCGCACTCGCCGTCGATCTGCTCATCACCACACCAGACTCCGTTCTCGACAGCGGATTCCTCGCTCGCGGCATCCACCCCGGGGGTGGGCACCTCACCCTGCTGAACCGCGCTGTGGGCCGGGCGAACACCATCGCCCTCGCGGTATGCGGACAGTCGCTGTCCGGCGCGGAGGCCGTCGAGCGCGGCCTGGCATACGCAGCGGCGCCGGTGTCGGAGATCCCCCCGATGGTCGACGGCCTCACCGGGCCCGCCGCACGCGACCCCGAGCTGACACGCCGCGTGATGGCGAGCGTCCGACTCGAGCTCGGACCGCCCGCGGTGACGTGGGACTCGGCGATCGAGATCGAACGCGGAACCCAGATGTGGTCGATGGCACGCAAGGGGCAGAACTGGTCGTCCCGCGGTCCCGGCCGGTCATGAGCCAGGAAGCCGTGGACGTTTCCGACGACGTCCTGCGCGCCCTGCGGTCCGAGGTGCGTGAGTTCCTTCGGACCGAACTCGACGAGGGTGCTTTCCGTCCCGACGTCGACAGCTGGATGACGGGTTTCGACCCCGCCTTCAGCCGACGCCTCGGCGAGCATGGCTGGCTGGGGATGACCATGCCCGTCGAATACGGCGGCCAGGGGCGCACGGCCGTCGAGCGTTTCGTGGTCACCGAAGAACTCCTGGCGCACGGTGCACCGGTCGCCGCACACTGGATCGCCGACCGCCAGATGGCCCCCGGCGTCCTCGCCAACGGGACGCAGGTACAGAAGCAGCGCTACATTCCGCAGATCTCAGCGGGCACGATGTTCTTCGCGATCGGGATGAGTGAGCCCGATGCCGGCTCCGACCTGGCGGCGGTCCGCACCCGAGCCACCGACAACGGGGACTCGTGGACGATCAGCGGCACCAAGGTCTGGACGACCGGCGCGCACATAGCGCACGCAATGGTGCTGCTCGCCCGCACCGATGGCACACCCGACGACCGACAGCAGGGACTCTCGCAGTTGGTCGTCGACCTCCCCCACCCGGACATCGAGATCCGTCCACTCGCGAGCATCGACGGCGAGGCGCACTTCAACGAGGTGATCTTCCACGATGCCGTCGTCGACTCCTCGGCCCTGCTCGGTGTGCGCGGCGAAGGTTGGCGACAGGTGATGAGCGAGTTGGCCTTCGAGCGTTCGGGACCCGAACGCTATCTCAGTACACTGCCGCTGCTGCGTGCCTGGACCGACGTGCTCCGCCAGCACGGTGCGACGCCGCACCAGCGAAAAATCCTGGGCGAACTGACTGCACAGGCCTGGGGATTGCGTCAGATGTCGTTGCAGGTGGCGCGTGACCTGGCGGCCGGCGGCAAACCCGACGTGCTCGCGGCGATGGTCAAGGACCTGGGTTCGACCTTCGAAGGCGATCTGGTGTCCGCGATCCGAGATGTCTCGGGCATGAGGCCACGTCGGACCGGCGGCACCGCCTTCGAGCGCGTGCTGACTCAATCCGTCCTGCAAACACCGGCTTTCACTCTGCGTGGGGGTACCAATGAGATCTTGCGCGGCATCGTCGCGCGCGGACTGGGGATGCGATGACCGATCTGGCAGCAGAACTCGCCGCCGCGACGGCCGCCATGGTCGCACGGTTTCCCGTCGACCTGCGGACCCCGGCCACCGAACCCGACCCCACATTGTGGAAGGCACTCGTCGACGCCGGGTTCACCGCTCTCGACGTCCCGGAGGCGGCCGGCGGTCAGGGCGCCGACCTCGCCGACGCTCTCGCCGTCCTCGACACGCTCACCGAGGCCGGCGCGGTCACCCCGTATGTCGAACACGCATTGCTGGCGGCGTGGGTCGCGGGACGCGTCGATCACTCGCTCGACGGGCTGAGTGCGACCGTCGCGGTCGTCGACGAGGCGGCCGTCCGAGGTGACGGAGAGCGAATTCGACTCAGCGGCATCGCGATCGGAGTCCCGTACGCCGCTTCGGCCGACGTCATCGTGATCCTGGCCTCGACCACCGACGATGCGGTGATCGCGGTGGTCGACGGCCGCGGACCGGGGGCACGCATCGAGCCCGGCACTGACCTGATGGGGTCGGACTGCAGCGACATCGTCTTCGACGACGCCGAGGTCACGTTCTCCGCCCCGTCGCCGGTCACGGTCGACGATCTCCGCACGCGTGGGGCGCTCGTCTACGCGGTCGCCTTGGCAGCCGCAGCGCGGGCAGTCCGCGAACGCACGGTCCGGTATGCCGCCGAGCGGGTCCAGTTCGGCCGGCCGTTGACGAAGTTCCAGGCCATCCAACAGAGGCTCGCGCACATGGCCGCGCAGAGCACGATGATGGAGACCGCCGCCCGAGCGGCGACCGACGCGGCGTCGGAAGACATCGTTACGGCCCGCGACGCGATCGCCGCCGCGAAGATCGTCACGTCGCGGTCCGCGCACGAGGTCGCGGCCGCCGCCCATCAGATCCACGGCGCCATCGGGTTCACCGCCGAGCACGCGCTGGGGCGCTTCACCACCGCGTTGTGGACGTGGCGCGACCGGTACGGGACCGAGCACGAATGGTCGGAGGAGTTGGCGGCGCGCATCCTCGACGACGGCCTCGACCCCTGGCACATCATCACCGGCGCGTCGACTGATGACGTCGCCCCTTCTGCAGGACCCGCCGGCAGCTGAGCCCCAACTTCCTTTCGGGCGCCGAGCCGGCCGAGCCCTTCACCTGTCAGTTAAGAACCCTGTCGGGACTGTTATGGGGTAGTCAAACGGGCATTCCACGAGTTGCACGGATCGACTGGTTTCTGGCCTCGTGACAGCCAGCGACGTGCGCCCACCAGAGCACACCCGCTGAGCAAATTCCCAATGACTCCGGTTGTCAGTCGCTCCGTCCATACTTAGACGATGTTGAACCGACACCGCACGCAACATTCCGCGGAAGAAGCAGGAGTCTCCGCGGATTCACCGCCTGGCTCCTCGATCGAGTTGAGATCGCTAGCCCCTGAGTATCTCGAAACACAGCACGCGACCTACGTGCGCCATCTCGAGTCCGCGATTGTAGATCCGAGAAATAGAAACATCGCACTGACGGGCCGGTACGGTTCCGGGAAGTCAAGTATCCTCGATCGCTTCGTCGAGCAGCAGCATAAGGCGAACAAGAAGACGTTGCGCGTGAGCATCAACACCCTCGGCCCAGATGACGACGACGACCTCACGAACCGGATTCAGAAGGAACTAGTAAAACAACTAGTTTACCGCGCACAGCCCGGTCAGATTCGTCGGTCTCGTTTCGCACGCCGGCGGACTCTGACTTGGAAGAACACTCTCGCAGAAGCTGTTTGCGCTAGTGCTGTACTCGTTGGCCTGCTTTGGCTGTTTGGAGTTCGACCAGTTCAAAATGCACTGGGTCCCGATAGCTCTGTTCTGTCATTTCTCGCCTTTTTCATCTTGGTTACTCTTACCGCGTGGGCGGGCCGCTGGATTGTCGGTAACCGTCTAGTCTCCCAGTTCTCGACGGGCGGTACCTCGATCTCGTTCGAAGAGCGCACAGACTCTTTCTTCGATGAATATCTAGATGAAATCATGGCATTCTTCGAGGCTACCAGGCCGGACCTTGTGCTGTTTGAGGACTTGGATCGTTTTGATGATCCTCGTATATTTGACTCGTTGCGTGAACTTAATACCCTGATCAATGCGTCCGCCCACTGGGCAGACCGTATGCACCCACTCCAGTTTATCTATGCAATAAAAGATAGCCTTTTCGAGAAGCTCGGTGAAGATCTAGGCGACGCCAAACCGCCTGTAGCCGAGAACCCATCAACGAATGGACAAAACTCGCTCGCAGACTCACCCGTCGCGACTAAAGTCGATACAGCAAAAGAAGCAGTAGAGCGCGCCAATAGAACCAAATTTTTCGAAGTGGTAGTCCCAGTAGTTCCATTCCTATCGCACAATAACGCGCGAGATCTGTTGCAGATAGAAATCGATGCCAGACAACTCCCTAGAGATTCGCAGATTTCTCGTGGATTGCTTGACCTCGTCGCGCGGCATACCACCGACATGCGCCTAATGAAAAACATTTGTAACGAATTCGTGGTGTTCGCCCAGCGTCTTCTGTGGATTGACTCGCCAGCTCCAGGTTTGACCCAAGACACTCTGTTTAGCCTTGTGGTGTACAAGAACTTTCACTTGGCGGATTTTGAGCGATTAGCACATCGCGAGAGTGCTTTGGACTCGCTTGATAACGAGCGAGATTTACTGGTTGCACATGCCGTTAAGCAACTTCAAGAAGAAAAGCAGGAACTACTGAGCGGTGAACGCCTCCGTCGAGATCAAGCGCAGATAGCTGCGCTACTCGGTAAACGACTCCTCCTGCTATACCAAGATACAGGTAGTTCAATCGCTTCCTTGGCAGTCGGCAATGAAACCCTAAACGCAGACGTAATCCATCAAGCATCATTCTGGTCCAAAGTGGCCAAGAACCGCCAACTCAGCGTCACGTTACGTCACAAGTCTGGCCATGCGGACAATCCAACATTTGGACAGGAAGATCTGAACCAGCTATTTTCAGAGGCACTGGACGTCCGCCTCTGGCAAGGTCCCGATAGCGAGGAGACGTCGGCTAAGGTGGCTGAACTCAATAGTGAAATTGCTGCGATTCGTGGTGCAGACTACGCATCCCTCGCGACAGAGAACCGTTTCACTCTGGGCGGGAGAACCTTCAATGCGGCTGTCAACGAAGTTCTTGAGTCGGAGCTTGCCCGTGACCTGGTGCGTGGCGGTTTTGTTAATCGATACTACGCGGAATACTCGGCTGCTTTTTATGGTGCGTTTATTGGTGTTGACGTCGCGAACTTTTTCCGCAACAGTGTATGGCCAAACAAAATGAAACCGGATTTTCAATTTTCAGCGCGTAGCGCAATTGAAAACGTAATTGAGCAAGCGCCCGCGGATTTTACCCGCTCCCGCAGCTGTCTTAACATTCAAATCGTGGACTACATGCTACGGGAATCGACCAGCAAGGCGCAGGAAGTGGTGCGCTTTCTAGTTTCCGATTTTGGCCCGGATGCGCAAGATTTCTTGAAAGCTTTTCTACGAGAAGAAGCGACCTGTAAGTCAGAGCTGGTCAAACTTTTATCTGACCTACCCTGGCGGGAGTTGTTCGATCGCCTGGCTTTAGATGAATATGTCCTCGATGAGGGAACCAGGACTTCTTTGCTAGATGCGGCTCTGTTAAGCGCAAGGGCTGACCATTCCTACGACCTCAGCGAACAGACTCGCGCGCTAATAGTCGAACGACACACGAAGTTTGAGGCGCTGACCATAGAGCAGAAAGCGGACACGGCTCGGACTATTTTCGAACTTGTTAGTAGAGCGGGACTTCTCGCCCCTTCGCTGCGCCCATTGTCCGCTTCAATGCGCCCACTATTTGCTGAGCGCGGTGCGTACGAACTCACAGCAGACAACCTACGTATAGCCATTGGTCTCCCTGACGAGGAGCCAATCGCCTTGGAACAAGTTCGCAATCATGCGCCCACTTGGGAACGGTGCAAGAACGACTTCGGCGCATACTTGGACACTGTTGGTCAAGACAGCTCAACTATCTACGCAGTACAGACACCGTCTGTACTGATTGAAGTCGTCTCCGAAGAGTGCGAGTCCTGGTCCAGCGATCAAATCAAGGGGTTGCTCGAGCGGAGTGCTCCCGCAGCAAGTTTGAGCGACATCACTCAAGTTCCGCAGGAGGTGTGGCCAGTATTCGTTACGACACGCCGCGTAGTACCCAGTGCAGTCAATCTTCATGCCTATGCAACTGTCCACGGTGTGGACGAGAGTTTATCCAACCTGCTCATGGTTGAGTCTGGGGTCCAAGTTGAGATAGCTGCAGTGGAAGACGCGGAACCGACTACCGTCAGAGAATTGATGGTGAGCATTCTCAACGCGTCCTCCGTTCTTGGGTCGCGTGACCGCGTCAATCTCGCGCTCCAGCTCTCCACTGGGGCCGTTGAGGTCAGCGAACTCGAACCATCCGGCGATGACCTGCTGGCTGACTTACTTGAATCCGAGCTCGTACCCGACACGGCGGAGAGCTTCAAGCACTTCGTATCTGCAGGATGGAACGCAGTATCTAGGGCGTTCGCGACCTCTGCAGCGGCGCCAGATTTCATCTCACCTGAGCTTGTTGGCGGCCACGTAGCAACCCTGCTGAGGGACCCGCACGTCCCCAGGAAGATCAAGGCTCAAGTAGTAGGAGAGCTGTCAGCATACCCAGACTCAAGCGATGTGCAGACGCTCCGCGAGGCCGCGTCCTTCGCATATACCAACAAGGTGCCGTTACCGCTCTCGCAGCTCGAGTTGATCGCTCCTCACGTAACCGACCCAGAACACTTGATGTGGCAGATAGCGACCACGGCCGATGGTCTCGATGGGACGGCCATTGTTGGCCTCCTCCGAGTGATGGGAGGCGACTACTCTGGCTTCGGCGGTCCGCCTGGACACCAGTTTGACGTGCCGGTTACTGAGTCGACCAAAGAGGTTCTGAATCAGATCCGAGGTGCTGGTCTCGTTGAACTTCCTCGTGGTGGTGCCCGGAACCGCAGACGAGTCACGCTGGCGTAAACACGACTTCTTCTCCTCCGCCAATTGTGTGGTCGTACGTAGGCGAGACCACGCCCCGGGCCACTTTGAGGTGTGTTCAATCGACCTCTCTCGCAAGAGGGAAACCTACAAGCAGTGGGATCCGCGCCGCCCCGACCAGCAACTCGTCCCTGCGCCACATGGACAGATCTGCACCTGCGGCCCCTACCCCTGGCGCCCCATTTCTGAAACGTGTTCTAATTCAGGTAGAACACGTTCCAGCTGCGCGCACGAAGGGGACCCCATGGCCGGCTCGACCGAACCAGAACAGACCAGTACCCAACCCGAGACCCCTGGACCCGAGACCTTCGACGTCGTCGTCGTCGGGGCCGGAGCTGCGGGCCTGAGCGCGGCGATCACCGCAGCTCAGAAGGGCTTGTCGACGGTCCTGATCGAGAAATCGCCGTACTGGGGCGGCTCGACGTCGCGCTCGGGGGGCGGGGTCTGGATCCCGAACAACTCGGTCCTCCGCCGCGACGGCGTGACCGACACCCCGGACAAGGCCCGCGAGTACGTCCACGCGATCATCGGCGAACACGCGCCCGCCGACCGCATCGACGCCTACATCGACCGCGGACCCGAGGCGCTGGACTTCCTGATGGCGCACGCCCCCCTCGACCTCGAGTGGGTCAAGAACTACTCCGACTACTACCCGGAGGCGCCCGGCGGCCGGCTCGCCGGACGGTCGATCGAGCCCCGCCCGTTCGACGCGCGCCGCCTCGGTGACGACCTGAAGACGCTGCACCCGCAGTACACCAAGGCGCCGCTGAACATGGTCGTGCTGCAGTCGGACTACCGCTGGCTCAACACCGGCCTGCGGCACTGGCGCGGCCCGCTGCGAATGGCGAAGGTCGGCAGCCGGTTCTTCTGGGCACGCAGCCGCGGCAAGAAGCTGATCGCGATGGGTGCCGCCCTCGCGGCCGAGCTCCTCCTCGGTGTCCGCGAGGCAGGCGTCCCGATCCGGTTGAACACCGGCCTGGCCGACCTCATCACCGAAGACGGTCGCGTCGTCGGCGTGATCGCCGAATCCGACGGCAAGCGCGTCGAGATCCGGGCCCGCCACGGCGTGATCCTCGCCTGCGGCGGATTCGAACACAACGACGAGATGCGCAAGAAGTATCAGCGCGACCCGATCGGCTCCGAGTGGACCACCGGCGCCCCCAGCAACACCGGCGACGGCATCAACGCCGGCCTCAAGATCGGCGCCGCGGTGTCGCTCATGGACGACGCCTGGTGGGGTCCGACGATCCCGCTGCCGCGCGGTCCGTGGTTCGCGCTGTCGGAGCGGGCGGTACCGGGCACCTTCATGGTGAACACGCGCGGGCAGCGCTACATGAACGAGTCGCTGCCGTATGTCGAAGCGGTACACCAGATGTACGGCGGCGAGTTCGGCCAGGGCGAGGGCCCCGGCGAGAACGTGCCGTCGTGGCTCATCTTCGACCAGCGGTGCCGAAACCGCTACCTCTTCGCCGGGATCAACGCGCGACAGCCGTTGCCCAAGAAGTGGTTCGAGTCGGGCGTCGTCGTGAAGGCCGACAGCATCAGCGAACTCGCCGACAAGATCGGCGTCCCGGCCGACGCGCTCACCGCGACCACCGAGCGGTTCAACGGCTTTGCCCGCAAGGGTGTCGACGAAGACTTCGGCCGTGGCACAAGCGGTTACGACCACTACTACGGCGACATCACCAACAAGCCCAACCCGAGCCTCGGCGAGGTCAGCAAGGGTCCGTTCTACGCGGTCAAGATGGTCCCGGGCGATCTCGGCACCAAGGGCGGGATCAACGCCGACGCCTCGGGTCGGGCACTGCGGGCCGACGGCTCCGTCATCGAGGGTCTCTACGCGGCGGGCAACACCAGCGCGCCGGTCATGGGGCACACGTACGCCGGCCCGGGCGCGACGATCGGTCCGGCCATGGTCTTCGGATACCTGGCCGCCACCGACATCGCCGCCAAGGCCGCCACCCCGACATCGACAGGAGCCTGACCCGATGCCCATCGACCTCTCCGTCGCCCTCGGTGCCGAACTGCCCGAGGTGAGTTTCGAATGGTCGGCCTCCGACGCCGCCCTCTACAACCTCGCGGTGGGTGCCGCTGCGGACCCGATGGACACCACCGGGCTCGAGTACATCCACGACGCGACGCCCAAGGTGCTGCCCACCTTCGCCACCGTGGCCGCCGGGTTCCACACCACCGAGCCCCCGAAGGTCTCGTTCCCCGGCATCGACATCGACCTCGCGAAGGTCGTCCACGGCAGCCAGCAGGTGACCGCCTACCGGCCGCTGCCGGCCGCCGGCAAGGCGACCACCCGCACCCGGATCGCCGAGATCCAGGACAAGGGTTCGGCCGCGGTGATCGTGCAGGAGTCGGTGACCACCGACGACGGCGGGCAGACCCTCTGGACGTCCCGCTCGTCGATCTTCGCGAAGGGCGAGGGCGGGTTCGGCGGCGAACGCGGTTCGTCGGCCAAGGTCGACTACCCCGACCGCGCGCCGGATCATCGCCTCACCGTTGCGACGCTCCCCCAGCAGGCATTGCTCTACCGCTTGTGCGGAGACCGCAACCCGCTGCACTCCGACCCCGAATTCGCCTCCCGCGCGGGCTTTCCCCGGCCCATCCTGCACGGCCTGTGCACGTACGGCACGGTCTGCCGCGTGATCGTCGACGCGGTCCTCGACGGCGACGTGACCGCGGTCGCCGACTACTCGGCGTCGTTCGCGGGCGTGGTGTTCCCGGGCGAGACCCTCGCGGTCGAGGTCTGGGAGGACGGCTCCCGGTTGCTGGCCACCGCGACCGTCGTCGAACGCGACGGCGCGAAGGCCCTCGGCAATGTGGTCTGCGAACGTCGCCAGTAGAACCGCCGTCGCGACAGCGGGGCCGCAGCCCGGAGACGCGGTCGCGTGGGGCCAGTACGCTACACACGCGGACCGCGAGGCGGCCCGCAGGTTCCACGTCGCATATCCCCGAGGAGACGCCCATGAGCGATTCGCTGACGCCCCTACTCGCCGACAACCGCAGTGCACTGGTGACCGACCTCGTCGGTGTCATCGACGCCGAGGTGGCCGACCAGTCGGGTCTGAGCGGCGCCGCTGTGAAGACCGCCTACTCCGCGGTGCAGAAGGTGAAGCCCGGTGTCGTGCGCAGCGCCACCGATCAGATGGCCGAGGACTTCCTGAAGGCGCTGGCGCCGTTCTGGGACTCCAAGCCTGCCGGTGTCGCCTTCGGCGATCACCTCTCGGCCAACGGAGATGCCGCGGCCGAGGCCCTGCTGTCGGTGACCGACCAGCAGGCCGAGACCGCCAAGCCCGCACTCGCGAAGGCGTACAACTCGCTGCGCGGCAAGGGGAAGAAGTACGTGATCGCGGCACTGCCGCGTCTGGGTGCCGCCATCGAGCGGCACGCCGCCTAGCAGTCGGCGCGCGCGTCGTCGGCGGTCGCACCGACCTCCCCAGAGGGTCGGGTCAGACCGCTGACGACGCGATGGCCACGAGTGCCACGACGACGCCGATGAGTGCGGCGAGCATCGACAGCACACGCCACACATGGACGCGGGCGGGCGAGATCTCGGTCCCGTTCGGGGCGACGTCGGGCGATGCGGCCGCGGTCGCGGCAGCGGGAGTAGCAGCGGCGGGGGTTCGTGCGATTCGGGGTGAGGCCATGACCTGTCACCACTTTCGGTTGTCCGGGGCCAACGGGGACCGGCGCGGTCTCGCGTTCGCCCGGTATCGATACTGCAGTGATAAATGTGTCACAAGTTACTCGAGTAGCGTCGGCGCCCACATAGCGTGTCGCGATAACGAAACCGCAACACCGCGGTGGCGGCGAACGTGCCGACCGAACCGGTTCCGCATGCCGACCCCGAAACCGCAGGACGCCGAATGAGATTACCGTCCGCCATCCGCCTCGACGCCCGGTCCGCCTGGCTTGTCCTCGTCGCCTGCCTGTCGGTCAGCATGGTCGTGGCCGCCATGGCCGCCCTCAACACGGCCCTGCCCGACATCGCGATCGACACCGGCGCCGACGCCGGTCAGATGACCTGGATCGTCGACGGTTACACCCTGGCGCTCGCGGCGCTCCTGCTCCCGGCGGGCGCGATCGGCGATCGGCTGGGGCGCCGTGAGGTACTGATCGCCGGCCTTCTCCTCTTCGGCATCGCCTCGCTGGTGGCGATCTGGGTGGACGGCCCGACCCAGCTGATCCTGGCCCGGTGCTTCGCCGGCGCCGCTGCGGCGCTGATCATGCCCACCACGTTGTCCCTCATCACGTCCGGGATGCCGGAAGGTCAACGCGCGGTCGGGATCAGCATCTGGTCGGCGATCGCCGGCGGCGGCGCCATCGCCGGCTTCCTGGTCACCGGGCTTCTCCTGGAGTTCTTCTCCTGGCACTCGATCTTCATCACCTTCGCCGCGGCGTCAGCCGTCGCGGCCGCGCTGTGCCTGACGATCGGCACCTCCAAGGACAGCGACCCCGGTCGCTTCGACATCCCGGGGACCGTCTGTTCGGTCCTGGCCATCACCGGCGTCGTCCTCGGTCTGCTCGAGGCACCTCATCGGGGCTGGGCGGATCCCGTTGTCCTGATCTGCATCGTGGGCGGCGTCCTGCTCGCGGGCGGGTTCGTCGCCGTGGAACTGCGTTCGACGTCGCCGCTGTTCGACGTCCGGTTGCTCGGCAACCGCGCCTTCGGGTCCGGGGCGCTGTCGGTCGCGGTCCAGTTCCTCGCCTCGTTCGGCATGTTCTACCTGCTGCTGCAGTTGCTGCAGCTGGTCTTCGATTACACCCCGCTGCAGTCGGCGGTCGCGCTGATGCCGTTCGTGGCCGGCGTCGGCCTCACCACGCTCATCGCGAACTGGCTTGCCGTACGACTGGATTCGCTCAAGTTCGTCATCGCCGCCGGCGCCCTGCTGTCCGGCGTCGGGCTGATCCTCCTCGGATCGTTCCGTTACGAGACGTATTGGACGCTCGCCGGCGTGGTCGCATTGATAGCGGTCGGGATCGGTCTGGCGTCGGCGCCCGCCACGACGGCCATCATGTCCAACACCCCGCTCGACAACCAGGGCGTCGGCTCGGCCGTGAACGACACCGCCCGGGAGATCGGCGCGGCGATCGGTATCGCGATCGCGGGCAGCATCGTCGCCGCGGGATACCAGTCGCGCATCGGCGAGACCGCACAACTGGCCCGCGATCAACTGACCGCCGCCGGTGAGCAGCGCATCGCCGCCGGCGACACCGCCGGCGGCCAGGCCATGGTCGCCCAGGCCGACCAGGCCGGGACGCTGATCGAGCGATCCCTCGCCGAGGCGACGGTCGTCGTGGACCGGTTGTCCGGTCAGGCCGCATCGCTCGCGGAGAAGATCGCCGACGGCAGTCAAGAGGCGTTCTACGTGCCGTTCGAGTACGCCTGCCTCGTCCTGGGCGGGATCATGCTCGTCAGTTCGGTCGCGCTGCTGTGGCTCACGCCGCGACGCATCGTCGAGGTGCCGCCGACCATCGAGTCCGACCCCGACCAGGACCGCGACGACACCTACGCCCGCGACTGAGTAGCCTGTCCCGGTGGTACTCACCGCGGACAGCATCGCCGGCACCCTGGTCGGAGTCGCCGCCCTGCTCGTGGTGATCGTCGCGACCGTTGTCGCCCAGCGTGTTCCGGCCGTTGTGGTGGCCGCACCGGTCGCCGCGCTGCTCCTCGCGCTCGGCCTGGCCGACGTCGAGCAGGCCGCCGACGATATCGCCACGATGGCGCCGACCATCGGCTTCCTGGCCGCGATGCTGGTGATCGCCGACGCCTGTGCCCGCGCCGGGGTCTTCACCTGGATCGGCGCCCTCCTGGCCCGGTGGAGTCGGGCCTCGCCACATCGGTTGTTGCGCATCGTCTTCCTGGCCGCGGCGACGACGACCGCGGTCCTCAGTATCGACACCACGATCGTCCTGCTGACGCCGGTCGCCGTCGCCACCGCGCGGCGGATCGGGGCGCCGGTGACCCCGGTCGCGTTCGCGAACGCCCACCTGGCCAACACCGCGTCGACCCTCATGCCGGTGTCGAACCTGACCAACCTCCTGGCGTTCTCCGCGACCGGGCTGACCTTCCTCGGCTTCACCGGCGTCATGCTGGCACCCTGGATCGCCGCGATCGTCGTCGAATACCTCATCTTCCGGATGTACTTCGCCGACTCGCTCGCGCGCGCTGCCCCGGCAGCCGATTCGACCGCCGGCGATCCGGCTCCGGTGGATGCGCCGCCCCGCCCCACCCTCATGCTGGTGATGCTCGGCTTGCTGCTGCTCGCCTTCGTCGTGACCGAACCGCTGGGCGTCCCGTTGGCCGCGGTGGCCGGCGTGGGCGCGGTCGCCTTCACGGTGCCGCGGTTGCTCGACGCACCGCTGCCCACTGTGCGGGAGACGGTGCAGGCCCTGAACATCCCGTTCCTCGGATTCGTCGCCGTGCTCGGTGTCGTCATCCTCCCGGTGCGAACCGGCCCGATCGGCGACTGGATCGGCAACCTCATCCCGGATGACTCATCACTCCTCGCGCTGCTCGCGGTCGCCGCGCTGGCCGCGGTCCTCGCCAACCTGGTGAACAACCTGCCCGCCACCCTGCTGCTCATCCCGCTCGTCGCCCACGAGCCCGGCCTGGTCCTGGCGATGCTCCTCGGCGTCAACCTCGGACCCAACCTCGCCTACTTCGGGTCGCTGGCCAACCTGCTGTGGCGCGACATCATGCACCGCGACGGCTCCGGCGGGGGCACGGGCGCCCCGACCTCCCGCGAGTACCTACGCCTCGGCGCACTCACCGTTCCCGCCACGCTCGTCGTCGCGGTGGTCGCACTGTGGGCGGTGGTGCGGCTGACGTCCGTGGCTTGACCCAGGTGACCTCGACGGACGCGGCGGCCTCGCTGCGCTCGGTCGACGCTGCTCGGCCAGCAGAACGGGACGCCGCGGCCTCGCTGCGCTCGGTCGACGCTGCTCGGCCAGCAGAACGGGACGCGGCCTCGCTGCAGCTCAGTCGACGGTGCTCGACCAGCAGTGGGGGCCACCGGCCCCGGCGCGCTCGCCCGCGCCCCGGTTCCTACCATGACCTTCATGCTCGCCGCGCTCTTGTCCTTCGTCGTCACCGCGACGCTGATCGTGCTCTTGCCGGGTCCGGACACGCTGGTGGTCCTGCGCGGAGTGGTCCGTGGTGGACGCGGCGAAGCCTTCCGGACCGCCGCCGGCATCGTGTGCGGACTGATGGTCTGGGTCACCGCCGCGGTCCTGGGCCTGTCGGCATTGCTGCAGGCCAGCGAGACCGGTTACGAGATCCTCAAGATCGTCGGGGCCTGCTACCTCGTGTGGATGGGTATCAGCTCGGTCCGCGCGCTGCTGCGCGCCGCACCTGATCTCGCGGCATCGCAGGACGTGGTCGAGCCGCCCGCGGGCGGGAAGGCGGGAGTGCTGTTCTCCGGTTTCACCGCCGGCCTGCTCACCAACATCCTCAACCCGAAGATCGGCATCCTGTTCATCAGTCTCCTGCCCGGCTTCGTGCCGGACGGCTACTCGACGGGATGGACGACCCTCGGGTTGGGGGCCATCTACATCGCGCTGACCGCCGCGTACTTCACCGTGCTGGTGGGCGCCGCGGGGCGGATCGCCGGATGGCTGCAGAGCGCACGAATCCGCCGTCGCGTCGAAGCGATCGGCGGAGTCGCGTTGATCGGGCTCGGAGTGCGCCTGGCACTCGAGGGCTGATCAGACCGGGGCGGCCTCGTTCGCCGCGGCCGCGACCTTGGCCCAGCGGTAGTCGGCCTTGCCGGCCGGGGTCCGCTTGACCTCGTCGACGAAGACGACCGTGCGGGGCACCTTGTAGCGGGCGAGGGTCTCCCGGCAGTGGTCCTGGATCTCCTCCAACGACGGCTCGTCGGCCCCGTCGGCGACGTTGACCACCGCCGCGACCCGCTGGCCGTACTTCTCGTCGGGAACCGGGACGACGAGCGCGTCAGCGATCGCCGGATGCGCGTGCAGCACCGCCTCGACCTCCTCGGCGTAGACCTTCTCGCCGCCGGTGTTGATGCACTGCGAACCGCGTCCGAGGAAAACGATCGAACCGTCGGCCTCCACGGTGCCCATGTCGCCCAGGATCGAGATCCGGGTGCCGTCGGCCAGCGTCGGGAAGGTCTTCGCCGTCTTCTCCTCGTCCTTGTAGTAGCCGAGCGGGACGTTGCCGATGCGCGCGATGTAACCGACCTCGCCCGAGCCGGGCTCGATCTTGTTGTGCCGTTCGTCGACGACCATCATCCGGTCCGTCGGCGGGACCTTCAGGTTTCCGTTCTCGTCCATCATGATCTCGCCGTCGTTGCCCGACTCCGACGCACCGAAGTTGTCGCGCAGCACCAGATCCGGTTTCACCGCGAGCATCCGGTCCCGCACGTGCTGGGACCAGATCGCGCCGCCGGAGGTGATCGAGAACATCGACGACAGATCGACGGAGTCCTTCCGCTTCTCGAGCTCCTCGACGAGCGGCATGCCCATGGCGTCGCCGACGATGAGGACGATGTTGACTTTCTCCTTCTCGATCTCGGTCACGATCGCCTCGGGATCGAAGTCGCGCTGGATGACCAGCCGGCCACCGAGGGTGAAGAACGTGAACAACGAGTACGACGCCGCGCCGTGCATCAGCGGTGCCGCGAGCAGGAACGCGATGGGCGGGAAATCCTTGACCGCCGTGCCGATCTCCTCGAGGTCCTTGCGGGCCTCGCCGTAGGGGTTGCCCCCCGACAGCGGCTTGCGGAAGAAGTCGTCGTGCTGCCACATGACACCCTTCGGGTAACCCGTGGTGCCGCCGGTGTACAGCAGGTACAGCTCTTCGCCGGTGCGCGGCTCGAAGTCCCGGCCGTCGGGCTTGGACTCCGCGTCGGCGAACGACACGATCTCCACGACGCGCCCGTCGGGCAGGTCGGCGACCGCCGCACGGAGTTCCTCGACGATGTCGCCGATGACGAACACCGTTCGCACGGTGGGGGTCTCGGCGAGCAGCGCGGCGACGCTGCGCTGGTGCTCCGGCAGTTCGACGATGATCGCGCGGGAGTCGGAGTTGTCGAAGATGTACTGCAGTTCGGCGTTGGTGTAGCGGTAGTTCACGTTGACCGGGACCGCGCGCACCTTCAGCAGTCCCAGCAGGCTAGTCACGTGTTCGATGCTGTTCTTCAGGAACAGCGCGACGTTGTCGAACGCACCGATCCCCGCGCCGGCGAACAGATGCGCCACCTGATTGGAGAGGGTGTCGAGTTCGGCATAGCTGATCTGGCGACTCTGGTAGCTGAGCGCGATCCGCTCGGGCACCGAGTCGGCGACGGTCTCGAAGACATCGGCGAGGTTGAACTTCATCGTGCGCGCTCCTTGGTCATACGGAGTGAATTCGAGTGCAAGTGCGTCGGATCGGCAGCTGTCATGCGGTCAGCACCAATCCACTTGTGGGAACGCCGGTTCCGGCGGTCACGACGACCTTCTCGGCCGCCTCGACCTGGTTGACCGAGGTCCCGCGGATCTGCCGGACCCCTTCGGCGATCCCGTTCATGCCGTGGATGTAGGCCTCGCCCAGCTGGCCGCCGTGCGTGTTCAGCGGCAACCGGCCACCCACCTCGAGGGCACCCGGTTCCCGGACGAAGTCCTTGGCCTCGCCCCGACCGCAGAATCCCAGCTCCTCGAGCTGCAGGAGTGTGTACGGGGTGAAGTGGTCGTAGAGGATCGCCATGTCCATGTCGTCGGGGTTCAGACCCGACTGCGACCACAGCTGCCGGCCGACGAGCCCCATCTCCGGCAGACCGGCGAGCTCGTCCCGGTAATAGCTGGTCATGATGTACTGGTCGGCAGCACTGCCGGCCGCGGCGGCCGCGATCACGGCGGGCTTGTGCGGCAGGTCTTTCGCGCGTTCCGGGGACACGATCACCAGCGCGACACCGCCGTCGGATTCCTGGCAGCAGTCGAGGAGGTGCAGCGGCTCGGCGATGTACCGCGAGTTCTGGTGGTCTTCCAGGGTGATCGGCTTGTCGTAGAAGAACGCGTCCGGGTTCACCGCCGCGTGTTTGCGGTCGACGACGGCGATCCGCCCGAAATCCTCACTGGTGGCGCCGAAGTCGTGCATGTAGCGCTGCGCGATCATCGCGACGAACGCGGCCGGTGTCGACAACCCGTGCGGATAGGTGAAGGCGTTCTCAGTACCCGAGGAGTTCTCCTGGTTCGCCACCGCCGAATTGACCTGCCCGAAGCGCAGTCCCGACCGTTCGTTGAATGCGCGGTAGGCCACCACGACGTCGGCGACACCCGTGGCCACCGCCATCGCGGCCTGCTGCACCGTGGCACACGCCGCACCACCGCCGTAGTGGATCCGCGAGAAGTAGGTCAGATCCCCGATCCCCACTGCCCGGGCGACGGAGATCTCGCTGTTGGTGTCCATCGTGAACGTGACGAGACCGTCGACGTCGGCGGGTGTGAGACCGGCGTCGGCGATCGCCGCCGACACCGCCTCCGCGGCGAGCCGGAGTTCGCTGCGCCCGGAATCCTTGGAGAACTCCGTGGCACCGATGCCGGCGATGACCGCCTGACCGGACAGTGATCCCATCAGAGTCCCTCCCCTCGACCCGCGGGCGAACCGACCGTGTCGGGTTCGGTCGCACCGATCGTGAGCGTGACGGTCGAGATGACGTGCTTGCCCAGCGAATTCGTCCCGGTCACGGCGACGGTGATGACCCCGGCGTCGACCGCGGTGACCTCGCCGGTGAAGGTGACCGTGTCGTAGGCGTACCAGGGCACACCGAGTTTCAGCGCGATGGAGCGGATTCGGGCGGTCGGGCCAGCCCAATCGGTCACGAACCGCTCGACCAGCCCGGTGTCGGTGAGGATGTTGACGAAGATGTCCTTGGACCCCTTCGCCTGCGCGAGATCGCGATCATGGTGCACGTCCTGGAAGTCGCGTGTGGCGAGCGCGGTCGCCACGACGAACGTCGGGGTCGCCTCGATCGTCAACGCCGGCAGCGTCGTTCCGACGGCAGCGGGGTCGGTGGCAACGCTCGTCATGCGGGCTCCCCTTCGGTAGGCACGGCCGGCTCCCACGCGTGCAGGGTCCAGGCCGGGGTCCCGGCCTCGTCATCGGCCGGAAAATCCAGATAGGTGGCGCGCACCGGCATGCCGATGGCCACCTCCTCCGGTTCGACGCCCCGGAGCTCACCGAGCATACGGATTCCCTCGTCGAGTTCGACGAGGGCCACGACGAACGGCAACCGCCGCCCGGGCACCTTCGGCGCTCGATGCACGACATAGCTGTAGACGGTGCCGGTACCGGCCGCGACCACGTAATCCGTTGGCGGGACGGTTCCGTCGGCCTCGCGCGGCTTCCAGGTCGCCGGGACCGGCGGATGCCGCAGTGCACCGTCGCCGTCGCGCTGGATGCGCAACTCGTGGGCGGCGACGCCCTCCCAGAAGAAGGCGGTGTCTCTCGACGCGCTCGGCTTGAGCAAGCGAGCCGGGTCGAGATCGTCGGGCACCCCGGCGTCGGAAACCGGCTCGGCGGCAGCGCGTGCGGCGGGGCGGAACTTCAGGATGCGGAACCGCATCTCGGCGACGACCTCACGCGCCCCGTCGTCTCCGCCGACCGACCAGACGTTGCGGGTGGTGAAGAACCAGCCCTCGCCGAGCGCGGTGTTCTTCGGCCCGACGACCTCGACGAGTTCGGCCGACAGCGCGACCTCCTCGCCCGGGCGGGTGTAGCGGTGATAGACGGTGTCGCAGTTGGTGGCCACCACCGAGGTGAAGCCGGCCTCGTCGAAGAGTTCGCTCGCGCGACCCAGCGGATCGTCCGCGGTCCGCACCCCGTGAAGGCCGCGCATCGTCCACACCTGCGCCATCGCGGGCGGCGCGACGATGCCGGGATGGCCGGCATCCCGGGCCGCCGCGTCGTCGGTGTAGACGGGGTTCGTGTCGCCCATCGCCTCGACCCAGTTGTTGATCATGGGCTGATTGATCGGGTCCCGCCCGGCGACCGGTGCGCTCGGTCCGGCGTCGATGATCTCCTGCGCGGCGGCTCGGATCGCCTCGTCTCCGGCGACGCCGTCGCGGGCGAGCTCGGGCGCGCTCACCGCTTGGCCCGCGGGAGTCCGAGGCCGGCGGTCGCGATCATGTCGCGCATGACCTCGTTGACGCCACCGCCGAACGTGATGACGACGTGACGCTTCTCCTGGACGTCGAGCCAGTTCACCAGCGCCGCGGTCTCCGGATCGGCGAAATCGCCGTAGCGCCCGATGATCTCGTCGACCATCCGGCAGACGGTCTGGATGCGTTCGGTCGAGAACACCTTGGTGGCCGCCGCGTCGGCCATCGAGATGGCCTCACCTGTCGCGGCCACCTGCCAGTTGAGCAACTCGTTGATGCGGCCGTAGGCGTCGATGGTCGCGAGCGCGCGACGGACGTCGGGATGCTTGGCGATGACCGTCCCGTCTGGACCGGGCCGCTGCGCCCAGGCACGCACCCGGGCCGCGAGTCCGTCGATACGACCGGCGGGGCCGAGCATGACGCGCTCGTGATTGAGCTGGGTGGTGATCAGCTTCCACCCGCCCCCCTCCTCGCCGACCCGCATCGACACCGGAACCCGAACATCCTGGTAGTAGGTGGCATTCACGTGGTGCGCGCCGTCGGCGGTGATGATCGGCGTCCACGTGAAACCGGGGTCGGAGGTGTCGACGATGAGGATCGAGATGCCCTTGTGCTTGGGAGCATCCCGATCGGTGCGGACGGCGAGCCAGATGTAGTCGGCGTCGTGACCGCCGGTCGTGAAGATCTTCTGGCCGTTGACCACATAGTGGTCGCCGTCGCGGACGGCGGTGGTGGTCAACGACGCCAGGTCGGTGCCGGCCTCGGGTTCGGTGTACCCGATGGCGAAGTGCACATCACCGGCCAGGATCGCGGGCAGGAACTTCTGCCTCTGCTCCTCGGTGCCGTGGACCTGCAGCGTCGGCCCGACGGTCTGCAACGTCACCGCCGGCAGCGGGACGTCGGCGCGCACGGCTTCGTTGGTGAAGATCTGCTGTTCGATCTCACCGAAACCCTTGCCGCCGAACTCCGTCGGCCAGCCGACGCCCAGCCAGCCGTCGTCACCCATCCGCTTGATGACCTTGCGGTAGGTCGGGCCGTGGCGTTCGGTCAGCATCACCGCTGCCTCGTCGGCAGTGACGAGGTCGGCGAAGTACTCGCGCAGTTCCGCGCGCAGCGCGCGCTGTTCGGGGGTGAGATCAATGAACATCGGGCACCTCTGCGATACGGGTGTCGTCGGCGGGGACGTCGGTGATGTCGGCGAGCTCGTCGAGCCGCACGTGCGCTCCGCCCACCAGACGCGCGAGGTCCTTGGTGAGCGAGAAGTAGCGGTGAAGCGGGTATGTGATGTCGACGCCGATGCCGCCGTGCAGGTGGGTCATCGTCCGCGTGGTCGGCGGGACCTCCTCGGCCAGCCAGTAGGCGGCGATCGCGAGATCGGTTGCGGCGTCCAGACCTTCGGACAATCGCCAGGCCGCCGACGTGGTCGCCAGCTCCATCGACCGGCCGACGACGTAGATGTCGGCGAGTTGCTGGCCCACCGCCTGGAACAGGGCGATCGGCTTGCCGAACTGCTCGCGCGTGGAGACGTGGTCGGCGGTCAGTCGGGTGGCGCCGGCGACCAGGCCGTCGGCGTAGGCGCACAGCGCCAGGCGGTACCGGTCACGGAGGATCGCGAGGTCGCGGACCACGATGTCGGCGTCGTCGACGGAAACGGCGTCGAAGGCCACCGTGTACTCGCCCCAGCCGCTCGAGGTCGGCGTGCGCGTGATGGTGACCCCGTCGGCGGCGGGGGAGACGGCGACAACACCGGCATCGGCCGCCACCAGGAACAGCGAGGCACCGTCGGCGTGCAGGACGCCGACCTTCGTGCCGGTGAGCCGCCCGTCGCGAACTGAGGTCCGCGGATGCGCGGTCAGGGCGTCGCCGTGTTCGCCGATCGCCACCGAGACCCAGCTGCCGCCGGTGAGCGAACTCCCGAACCGCGACCACACCGATCCATCGCCGTCCTGGGCGTCGGCCCTGGCGAACACGAGCGCCGTGGTCAGCGAGCCGAGGGCCGGCGTCACCGCCGCGGCCCGACCCATCCGGCGGAACAACGGGAGCAGACCCGACTCGCCGACCTCGTCACCGTCGAGCGAGGCCGGCAGGGGCAGGGCGAGCAGTCCGGCGTCGACGAGCGCCTGCCAGCCATCGGCCTCGAACCCGCCGCGGGTCGCCTCCTGCTCGGCCGCTGCCGTCCCACCGGAATGACGCCCACCGAACGTCGACTCCCAGTCGGGCTGTCGTCGCGCGAACACGTCCTCGGCGACATCGCGAACCGCGATCGCCGTGCCGTCCAGGGCAAAGTCCACCCTGTGCCTCCCTCACCATGAACCCGTCAAGAACTAGAACCTGTTCTAGTTGTATCAGAGTCCGCGCGCAAGGGTGCCGGAATCCTCGTTCATCTGCGGTTACGACACTTGCGCGGCAGTCGGCTACCGCGGCAGACCGAGAATGCGTTCCGCCGCGGCCGTCCGCAGGATCTGAGTCGTGCCGCCGGCGATCGAGAGGCAGCGGTTCTGCAGGACCGCGTCGGACGCCTCGGTCGCCGCCAGACCCGCGACCCCCAGGAGCCGCAGCGCGAGATCGGGCACCGACTGGCGGTGTTCGACGCCGATCAGCTTGCGCACGCTCGACAACGCACCGGGGTCGAGCCCGGCCAGTTGCCTCGTCGCCGCCCGCGCATCGAGGACCCGGCCGACGTGGGCGTCCGCGAGCTGGGTGCCGAGCGCCGCGAGCTCCTCGGCGGTCAGCTCCCGCTCCATCGAGCGCACCTGCGACAGCAGCGACTCCATCTCCTTGCCGAGGCCGGTACCGCCCATCGCCACCCGCTCGTTCGCGAGGGTGGTGCGGGCCAGCCGCCAGCCGCCGTTGATCTCGCCGACGACACAGTCATCGGGCACGACGACGCCGTCGAGGAAGACCTCGTTGAAGTTGGCCCGCCCGGAGAGTTCGCGCAGCGGCCGGATGTCGATGCCGGGCGAACCCATGTCGACGAGGAAGTAGGTGATGCCCTTGTTCTTCGGCGCCTCGGGATCGGTGCGCGCGAGGCAGATCGCCCACTGGGCGTTGTGTGCCTGCGAGGTCCAGATCTTCTGCCCGTTCAGCCGCCAGCCGCTGTCGACCCGTTCCGCCCGTGTGCGCAGCGCGGCCAGGTCCGAGCCGGCCTCGGGTTCGGAGAACAGCTGGCACCACACGATGTCGCCGGCCAGCGTAGGAGCGACGAACCGCTCGCGCTGCGCGTCCGTGCCGTGTTCCAGGATCGTCGGGATGGCCCATGCGCCGATCACCAGGTCGGGCCGCTCGATCCCGGCCGACTCGAGCTCGGTGTCGATCAACAACTGCATCGCGGCGTCCGCCCCCAGACCGTGCGGCGCCGGCCAGTGCGGGGTCAGATACCCGGTCTCGGCGAGGAGCCGGCGCCGATCGTCGGGGTCGGCGTCGGCGATCCGCCCGACGGTGGTGCGGACCTCGTCGCGCCGATCCTCGACCTGCGAGAGATCCAGACGGAAGCGCCGCCGCGTCCCCTCGAGCCCGAGCCGGGCGAGGGTGGCCGCGTGCGACGACGCGTTCGCGAGCGACGCCTGAGCAGCGAGTGCGGCGCGCAGATAGAGGTGGGCATCGTGCTCGAAGGTGAATCCGATGCCGCCGAGGACCTGCACGCAGTCCTTGGTGTTGGCGACCGGGTCGCGACCCACGACGACGTCGGCGGCCAGCCTGCTGATCTCGAGTTGTTCGTGGGCGGAGACGAGCTCGTCCCCCGTCCCGGCCGCCAGCACGTCGTCGACCGCGCCGGCGACGTCCCACGCGACCGCGGTGACGCGTTCGCTGCGGCACAGCATCTCGGCGCAGATGTGCTTGATCGCCTGGAAAGATCCGATCGGCACGCCGAACTGGGTTCGGACCTTTGCGTACTCGACGGCGGTGTCGAGGGCCCACCGGGTGACGCCGCTCTGGTACGCGGCCAGCGTCGCCGACAGCAGGCCCGCGACGAACGTCCCGTCGCCCAGTTCGATGAGGTCCTCGACCGCGACCTCGGACAACCGGACGCGGCTGACCGACGCGGTGCCGTCGAGCGGAGTCTGCGGCACGACGTCGGCGACTCCGGTGCCCGGCGGGATGATCCACCACGACCGGTCTCGATCGTCGGACGCGAAGTCGACGAGAAGGGCACAGCCCTCCACGTATCCGCTGACGAGCCCGAGGTCGAGTTCAGCGTCGGCCAGGTCGAGACTCTTCCCGGCGTAGCTCCAAGCGGGCGTCGCCACCGGCACCGATCCGGCCAGCACGTCCGCCAACAGCGAGGCACCCCGGTCGTCGTCACCCTGCGGCGAATCCGAGCGGCGAACCGCCAGCGCTATCGCCGCGGTCACCGTCGAACCGAGCGGGCCGGGGACGAGATCGGCCCCGCACTGCTCGAGCATGGCGGCCACGTCGAGGAAACTCGCGCCGAGACCGTCGGACGCCTCGGGGACCGCCGCAGCGAACACGCCCAGATCGGCGATCTGCGAAAATAGACCGGTCCACTGGTCGCTCGGCTTGTCGAGGTCGGACCGCACGATGTCGGTCACACTGGTGGAGCGCGACCAGGACGCGATGCTGTCGCGGACCGCGATCTGCTCGGAAGACGTGGCGATTGTCACTGGCAATCCCTGTATGTCGAGTTGTGACGAATAATTAGAACCTGTTCTAATATGCCATGGGTGTACTCGGATCGGGTAGCCACCCACGATCCACCCATAGAGACGTTTGATCACGTGAGGATGTTCGAGAGCACATGGCCCGATCTGCACCCGGCAACGCCGCGGTCGACGCTCCCAACGGAGCCGCGGCGTCTGCCGCCTCACCCGAAGCCGGCTCCACCGCACAGCGCGAACGCCGCCGCCGCATCCTCGACGCCACCCTCGCGCTGGCGTCCAAGGGCGGATACGACGCCGTGCAGATGCGCACCGTCGCCGACAAGGCCGACGTCGCCGTCGGCACGCTGTACCGCTACTTCCCGTCGAAGGTCCACCTTCTCGTCACCGCGCTCGCGCGCGAGTTCGAGCGCGTCGAGTCGAAGGTCGATCGTTCGCAGTTGCGCGGCGACACCGCGATCGACCGCCTCCGTCATGTCCTGGACATGATCACCGTCGCCATGCAACGCGATCCGCTTCTCACCGAGGCGATGACGCGCGCGTTCATGTTCGCCGATGCGTCGGCGACCGCCGAGGTCGATCAGGTCGCCGGGATCATCGACCGGCTTCTCGCCGGTGCGATCGTCGACGACGGCGAACCCACCGAGGAAGATCTCGCGATCGCGCACGTCCTCTCCGATGTGTGGATGTCGAACCTGGTGCAGTGGCTGACCCGTCGCGCGTCGGCGACCGACGTCACGAACCGACTCGAACTCACCGTCCGGCTCCTGCTCAAGGATCGCGTCAAGTAATCGGGTTCTCCCCTCGAACGTGACGTCACAACTGGGTGACGAGCACCTTCTCGACTTGGGAGCGCCACTCGAACTCGGCTACCTTTGTTACGTCTGAGAATTCTGTTAACAGAAGGGGCTAGTGGTGCGATCCTCCTGGTTGCGACGACTGTGCGTCGTCGGATGTGCCGTTGCGGTCGCGACCGCCGGATGGGCTCCGGCCGCGCTGGCCGAGCCCACCCCCGATCCCGATCGCGCTCGCATCGACACCGTGGTCCACGACTCCGCCCAGCAGTCGACACTCATCGTCTACTCGGCGGCGATGCGCAAACTCATCCCCGTCAACGTGTTGCGCCCCAAGGACACCACCAAGCCGCGCCCCACGCTCTACCTGCTCAACGGCGCCGGCGGCGGCGAGGACTCGGCTACCTGGGCGGCCAAGACCCAGTATGCGAAGTTCTTCTCCGACAAAGAGGTCAACGTCGTCACACCGATCGGCGGCGCGTTCTCCTACTACACCGACTGGCAGCACGACGATCCGGTACTCGGCCGCAACAAGTGGACGACGTTCCTCACCAAGGAGCTCCCGCCGCTGGTGGACAAGGAATTCGACACCACCAAGGTCAACGCGATCGCCGGGATCTCGATGGCCGGGACGTCGGTGCTCAACCTCGCGATCGCCGCACCGAAGCTCTACCGGTCAGCCGCCGCCTACAGCGGGTGCGCGCGTACCAGCGACCCGGTGGGACAGGCCTACATCCGGATGGTCGTCGCCGACCGCGGGCAGGGCAACCTGAACAACATGTGGGGACCGGTCAATTCGGCCGGGTGGCGGGACAACGACCCGTACATCCACGCGGACAAGCTGCGCGGCACCAAGGTCTACATGACCAGCGGCACCGGCATGCCCGGACAGTTCGACCGGCTCGAGGCACCGCTGGTCGCCGGCGATCCGCTGACATTGGCCAACCAGATGGTCATCGGCGGCATCATCGAGGCCGCGGTCAACGAGTGCACCAAGCAGATGGTGTCGCGCATGCGGGCGCTCAAGGTGCCGCACGAGGTCACCTTCCGGCCGAGCGGCACCCACTCCTGGGGTTACTGGGAACGCGACCTCGAGACCACCTGGCCGAAGATCGCGGCAGACCTGAGGTGAGCGACGCATCGGACCGCTTGTGGGCCGATGACCTGTCCGTGGGCCAGATCTTCGAGTTCGGCACGCATCACGTCAGCGAAGACGAACTGCTCGACTTCGCCCGCGCATGGGATCCGCAGGACTTTCACGTGGACAAGGCCGTTGCCGAACGCGGCCCCTACGGCGGGCTGATCGCCAGTGGGTTGCACACGATGTCGATCTACCAGAGGCTCAATGTCACCGGCGTGCTGAACAATTGGCGGGTGATCGCGGGCAAGCGACTGGGCGACGTCGAATTCCTGCGTCCCGTCCGCCCCGGCGACACCCTCACCGGGTCGACCGTCATCGACGCGATCGAGTTCGACGACCGCGATCGCGCCCTGGTCACCTCGTCGGCGGAGTTGCGCAACGCCGACGGCAAACCCGTGATGCGCACCGTCGTCGAAGCCTATGTGCACGCGCGACCCAATCGCGATTGACATCTTCGGTTGCGCTGCCGCGGTTCTCACCGTACGTCTCCGGCTTCCATCACGTTCGAGTCCTCGCGTCACTCGAGAGAGTTGCGCCTGACCAGCCATTGCCACCGGCTCAGCCGCCACACAGCTGCTCCGACGACCGGGACAAGCCACACGACCCCCACCCACGACAGACTGCCTCGTAGGCCGAGATGATGACCGACGACGTCGACGGTCGCGAACATCGACAGGGTGAACCACACCGAGAACAAGACCAGCAATGCGAACGCGATGTAGAACGGCCGGTTGAAGTCAGCGCTGCACGCAGCGTCTTTGGCGCATTCCGACAGTCCGGCCTCGGCGAGCAGCACATGCTCAATGTACGTGTTGAAGGCAGCAGTACGGCTGTTTTCGTTGCTGTGGACCGGCCACATCCGCGTGGGCCGACGGTCGGAACGAACCCCTGGCCGTGGGGGGACGAGACACGACGGACGGAGAACCGAATGGAATCCGTACCGCAGATACCGTGACTGGATGAAGACACTGCGATTCGCCTCGATCATCTCGGTGCTGTGCACGGTGGTCATCTTGTCGTTCGTCGTGCCATCACTCGTTCTGTCAGGTGTTGTCGAGGTCTCAGGCGGCTTCGAGTACATGGTGGTGTTCCCGACGCTGATCGGCTTGCTGTGCGCCTTCGTTGCACTGATCGTCGGCGGCGCGTGTGTCTTTCGGGGACGCTCGCGCACGGTGGCGTCGATCCTCACGACCCTCGGCCAGTTGACCACCGTAGCGCTCGGCGCAGCGATCGTCGTGTGGGCGACGAACTTCGGCACGACCGGTTGGGAACTGCTTGCCCTCCCCGCCGCGCTGATCTGCGGGCAGATCCTCGTCGCGGTGGGTCTCTTCGTCTGGCGCCGCGCACCATCGGATGTCGTCTGAGAGTGCTGTGGCGGAACGTGATGAAGGTGTTCCGCCCGCTACGCTCTGCGACGATGGACCGATGATGCGTTGGACCCTCGACCACGGAAACCCGCTACCGCCAGGATGGAGCTACCTGCCCCGAGACGAAGAGGACGTGGCGTGGGAGTTGTTCCGTGATCGGTTTCGATCGTTCCGGCCCAGCATCTACCCGAAAGGCTGGCCCGCAGTTGTCGATCCGGCTCCGTCGGTAACCTTCGACCTATCTGTCCCGGAGAACTCTCCCGGCGTGTGGAGCGCCCAATTCGATGCGATCAACGCCGAGGCGCAGCGTTGCTTCGTCAAAGCGCAGGACGATCCCTACTGGATCGTGCTCGACTGGCAGCATCCCGGTTATCGGCTCAATGCAGCGGCACATGCCGAGACGTTCGACGCCGAGTGGCCGGTGCCGGTGTTCCCGAACGGCGACTACTACATCTTCGCTCGGCCCGACTTCAGCACTGGCACATTCGGACATCCGTGGGAGAAGACGCTGTGCGTGTTCGGTTCCGAGCTGGTTCAGACGTTGGGCCGGACCCTCGCAACATGGCTCCCGCGCAAGCGCGAGAACGGTGACCCGCTGCCGGGGTAATCGACAGATGCGATCCCGCATGCGACTTCCATCCGGCATAGTTGAATCGACTGCGGTGCGACCGCTTACACCATCGCTCAACGCAGATTATTGCGCACCAGCGGTTCTCCGGCTCAGCCGACGCCCGGCACGGGGACCTGCGCGCCGGTGATCGCACTCGAGGCGTCGGAGACCAGGAACGAGATCGTCTGCGCGATCGATTCCGGCGACACCCAGCCCGCCCGCGACGAATCCGGCTGACTAGCGCGGTTGCCCGGGGTGTCGATCACCGACGGCAGGATCGCATTGGCCCGGATGCCGTCGGACTTGTACTCGGCGGCGAGCGCACTGATGAACGCCCACACCGCAGCTTTCGACGTGATGTACCCGGCCGCACCGGAGAAGGGTGCGAACGCCGCCTTCGCCGACACCCCGACGATCGACCCGCCGCCGGCCTCGATGATCCTCGGAATGGCCGCCGCGGACAGCAGATACAGCGGCCGCAGGTTGAGCCGGAGCAGTCGCTCGAACTCGTCGACCGGCGTCGCGTCGACCCGCTCCCCCATCGCGAACCCGCCCACCAGGTTCACCACCGCGGTCACCGGCGCCGACGCGTCGCTCGTGGCGATCGCCACGACCTCGGCGACCGACGCCTCGTCGAAGAGGTCGGCGTGCACACCGACCAACCGGTCCGATTCCGGGAGGCGTGACAACCCGGCTTCGGTGCGCCCGGGCACCACCACGCGCCATCCGTCGTCGAGCAACGTGCGGGTGACCGCCGACCCCAGGCCGCCCGTCCCGCCCGACACGATCACCGTCTGCGTCATCCCGCCGACGTTACTGGAGGCGGGCCCCTGGGTGGAGGCGCACGCGCCTACGATGGTCGGCGATGACCGACGACCGTGTTCCCGAGATCGGAGACGAACCGCGGGAGCGCGAACCGGACGGTCGGCGCCCCGGAGACGCCGGGCGGAACAGCATGTTCGCCTCGCTGCGCATTCCCAACTACCGCCTGTTCTACGCCGGTATGGCCGTCTCGATGACGGGTTCGTGGATGCAGGCGACGGCGCAGGCGTGGCTCGTGCTGACGCTGAGCGGGTCGGCGTCCGTCCTGGGACTCATCGTCGCCCTGCAGGCGCTTCCGGTCCTGCTCATCGGGCCCTACGCGGGCGTGATCGCCGACCGCGTCGACCGCCGACGCCTGCTCATCGTCCTGCAGTCGATGATGGGGCTGCTGGCCGCGGCGCTCGCCGCCATCACCCTCACCGGGGTGGTGCAGGTCTGGCACGTCGGCGTGCTGGCGGTGATGCTCGGGCTCGGGCACGCCTTCGAACAGCCGGCGCGGCAGGCGTTCATCCATCAGATCGTCGGCAAAGACCTCATCCGCAACGCGGTCACACTCAACTCGGTCATGGTGAACGCCGCTCGCGCGGTGGGTCCGGCGGTGGCCGGGGTGATCCTGGCCCTCGTCGGTTCGGGTCTATGCTTCGCGATCAACGCGGTCAGCTTCATCGCCGTGGTCGCGTCGCTGCTCGCGCTCGACTCGTCGAAGATCACCGCGGAATCACCGGTTCCGCGCGCGAAAGGTCAGCTGCGCGAGGGTCTTCGATACGTCCGGAGTCGCCCCGCGCTGTGGATCCCGCTGGCCACGATGGCACTCGTCGGGACCCTGACGTACAACTTCCCGGTCACGCTGCCCGCCGCCGCGGACTTCGTGTTCGACGGCGGGCCACAAGCCCTCGGTTTCATGACGTCGGCGATGGGAGTCGGTGCGGTCGTCGGCGGACTCGTGGTCGCGGCCCGCGGGAACACCGGATTGCGGCCACTCACGCTGGCGGCCTTCGGCTTCGGGGTCGCCGTCGCGGCGACCGCACTCGCCCCGAACCTCCCGACGGCGATCTGCGCACTCTTCGGGGTCGGCTGGTTGAGTGTCACCTTCATGTCGACGGGAAACGCGACCCTGCAGCTCAACTCCGAACCGCGGATGCGGGGCCGGGTGATGGCGCTGTGGTCGGTGGCGTTCATGGGCTCGACGCCGATCGGTGGCCCGATCGTCGGCGCGATCATCGAGACATTCGGCGCGCGCATCGGTCTCGCGGTCGGCGCCGTTGCGTGCCTGGGCGCCGGAACACTCGCCTTCCTGGCCGCGCGCCGGAGCGGTGCCGGCGCCTCCTAGACGAGCGGCCGCCCCATCTTGACCCGAAGCCGGACGTCGGCCAGCAGGAGCCGGAAACCCAACTGCGACACCCACAGCGGAGTGCGACGCTCTTTCTCCACCAACCGGCCGACGTAGCCGTCGAACCACGCCTGATCCTCGTCGGTCCACTCGACCCGGAGTGCGTCGCGGAACGGCTGCGGCAGATAGCCGATGGTCCGGCGCAATTTCACCGGACCGTACTTCTCCTGGATGCGTTCCGGCGCGTAACCGAAATTGGCGATGTCGAGGAGGAAGTCCCGGATCTCGTCGCTGATCTCGATGCGCGAGACCTGGTCGTCCCAGTAGGTGGTGAACTCGTCGCGCGTGGCGGGCCACGCCTCGGCCGGCATCTGCAGCGTCGTCCCGCAGACCTTGCCCTGCTGGTAGAACTTCTCGCGATCCGCGCCCTGCAGCGGTCCGTGGACGCGCTCGTAGATGTCCTCCCACCCGAAGTAGAGGCACGCCGCGACCCAGAGCTGCAGGTCGGTGTTCATCGCGTTGTACTCCACGGGACTGTTCTCGTCCGAGCGCACCTGCGCGTGCTGGCGGTTGACGGCATGCCGGTACCGGCGCCGGTCGTCGGCGTTGCCGAGGATCGCGACCGCCAGATACGACGCGGTGGTCCGTGCGCGTTTGACCGGATGTTTGTCGAGCCGCCCGTTCTCGACCTTGCTGTGTGCGACACCGTAGCCGACCGCCGGATTGGCGAGCTGCATGATGACGTTCGTCGTGCTCATCGTCTGTCCCATCGAGAGCAGCGAGCGCGCGAAGAAGCTGCTGTCGATGTTGTCCATCTCCACCCGCGACATCCGCTCGTCGGATTGCGTCATGACCCCACCCATTCTGATAACACTTGTTGTCTGATTGCTGCCAGCTTAGCGGGGCACACGACGGCCGACAATCCCCGCGTGGAGGACCCCTCATACGACGAACCCCGGCTCACCCGAAGGTGAGCCGGGGTTCGGCGTCGGCGATCAGCTGTCAGTAGGTGTAGAAACCGCGACCGGTCTTCCGTCCGAGGCGTCCCGCGTCGACCATGCGACGCAGCAGCGCCGGCGGCGCGTAATGGGGTTCGGCGAATTCCGCGTACAGCGACTCCGCGGCGGAGAGCGTCACGTCGAGGCCGATGGTGTCGAGCAGGGTGAGCGGCCCCATCGGGTAGCCGCAGCCACCCTTCATCGCGAGGTCGATGTCCTCGGCCGAGGCGTAGCCCGAATCGAACATCCGGATGGCCTGGCACAGGTACGGGATGAGCAGCGCGTTGACGATGAAGCCGGAACGGTCACCCGCGCGGACCGCGGTTTTGCCGAGGGTGTCGGTGACGTATGCGCTCACGGCGTCGGCCGTCTCCGGCGCGGTGGTCAGCGTGGAGATGATCTCGACCAGCGGCATCACCGGCACCGGGTTGAAGAAGTGCACGCCGACAACGCGTTCGGGGGTCTTGGTCGCGGTCGCGACCTTGATGATCGGGATCGACGACGTGTTGGTCGCGAGGATGGTGTCGGCACCGGTCGCCTCGTCGAGGTTCGCGAAGATCTGCCGCTTGAGCTCCTCGATCTCGGGCGCCGCCTCGATCACCAGGTCGCGATCGGCGAGGTCGGCGTAGTCGGTCGTCACCCGCAGACGTCCGAGGGCGGCGTCGGCGTCGTCCTGCGCCAGCTTGTTCTTGCTGACCGCCTTGGCCAGCGACTTCTCCACCCGCGCCCGCGCGGCGTCGGCGAACTCCTGCTTGACCTCCACGATCACGACATCGCTGCCGGCCTTCGCACACACCTCCGCGATGCCCGCTCCCATGGTGCCTCCGCCGATGACGCCGATCTGTTGCACAGTGAACCTCCGAAGTCGAGTGATACGAGACCAAACGGTAGTCGGTCGCCGGATCGGTCATCCGAACGACTCCCGGCACCCCGGGAACATTCGTCCTCGACGTCGCCTCCAAGTACATGAACCGCCCAGAAGCACTCACCCCACTTGGAAGGACATACCAATGAGCACCGAGATCCCCGCCGACGCCGTTCTCATCGACACCGATGGCGACGGAGCCGTCGACGCCGCACTCACCGACGTCGACGGTGACGGCACCACCGACGCCATCCTCGACACCGACGGCGACGGCCAGGCCGACTCCATCGCCTACGACACGAATGCCGACGGCGAGATCGACATCATCGAAGCCGACACCGACGCCGACGGCCTCACCGACATCGCCGTCGCCGACACCGACGGCGACGGCACCTTCGACACCGCCGTCGACGACGAAGGAAACGTCGAGGTCGGCGACTTCGGCAGCATCGACGGCGGCGACGCCGTCTGACGTCTGCCGCAACCTGCACCCGACACGAGCCGGCCCGGAGACCCCGGGCCGGCTCTGTTCGTCCGCTCGGATTCGACGATTCGCCGATGTCGTCTCGGCTCGCCCACTAGCGTGTCTCAGATCACGATCGGGGGATGCGATGATGCCTACTCGGTTCGACGCGCGACACACGGCCCGTTCGGGGGTCCGCCGGCGCCGCCGTCGCCATGCCGTCACCTGCCTCCTGGCCGGCGCGACACTTCTCTCGACGATGCTGGTGGCGGCACCGGCCGGCGCTGCCAACCACTATTTTTCCGACATCTCAGAGGTCGCGGTTCCCCAAGCGGACTGCGGGCCGGGCTCACTCCCCGAACCCGGCCTGCAGGGTGATGTCAGCGCCGAAGATCGTCTGTCCGGGCGGAGCATGCGCGGCTACCGCTGCAACATCACGCGGATCGGCGGTGTCCGCGGTGCCGGCGGCGGGATCGTCTCGGCCAACTTCGAGCACTGCAGCTACACCGGCAGCCTGTTCCCTGGAAACAACTGGGTGAACCCGCCGGGCGTACAGGTCATCGACGCATCCGACCCGAGCGCGCCGCGAGTCGTCGGGTCCCTGACGGATCCGGCGATGCGCGGCGGCACGTGGGAGACGCTGAAGGTCAACAAAGAACGCAAGCTCCTGGCCGCCACGTCGGTGCCGTTGCTCTGGGGCGGCGGGTTCTTCGCCGTATACGACATCTCCGACTGCACCCGCCCCAGACTCCTCAACACGGGTCCGGGCACGACGACGCCTTTGCCGTTCACCTCGCACGAGGGCGGCTTCTCCCCCGACGGCCGCACCTACTGGGCGTCCGGGGTGTTCCCCGGGCACCTCAGCGCCATCGACATCGCCGATCCCCGGTCGCCCCGCGTGATCTGGCAGGGTCTGCACTCGTTCCTCGGGCACGGGTTCGGCATGTCCCCGGACGGCAACCGGATGTACCTGTCCAACATGGCGGGTGTGACGGTGCTCGACGTCAGCGACGTCCAGGAGCGGCGGCCGCACCCGCAGGTCCCGCACACCGCGGCCTATCTCTGGCCGGACGGCCAGCTGAACCAGCACTCGATCCCGATCACCTACCGGGGCCGGCCCCACATCGTCACCGCCGACGAAGCAGGTTCGGGCGGCGTCAAGATCTTCGACGTGACGCGGGTGAACAAGCCCCGGTACACCGCGCAGATCAAACTCGAGATCAATCTCCCCGAGCACCTCGACACCAATCTGCGGTCGTCGACCGGCGGGTCGCTGTTCAGCAGCAATCCGCACTACTGCACGGTGGACCGAGCGACCGATCCCACCGCGCTCGCGTGCGGCTGGGAATCGTCGGGTATCCGGGTCTTCGACATCCGCGACTTCGACCGGATTCGCGAGATCGCCTACTACAACCCGCCTGCCCGCAAGGGCACCACGATCGCGGAGTCGCCCAACTCGCCGCACGTCGTCGGCTCGCTGATGGGCTTGCCCGCCGTCGAATTCCTCAGCCTCGGTATGTCGATCGCGAACGGCAAGGTCCGGTTGAACGAGATGGTCGGTCCACGTAGCGGGATGATCGTCGGCGGTGACATGTCGACGGACTGGTGCATGTCCCCACCCGAGTTCCGCGGAAACGAGCTGCGGGTCACCTGTTCCGACGGCGGCTTCCAGGTGTTGCGGTTGAGTCCCGCGGTGTACACGCCACCGCCGGACCAGAACTCCTCGATCGGATGAGCGCTTCTCGCCTCGGCGTCCCGCTGGTGCGCGCGATGGTCCTCGGCGTGACCGCGGCCCTGCTCGTCACCATGGGTGTCGTCGTCGGGGCGGTGTGGCAGGGACGCGATCACGACTCATCCGCGATGAGCGTGTCCGACATCGGCTTCGCGCAGGACATGTCGGCGCACCACGACCAGGCGATCCTCATGTCGCGAACGATCGGTGCGGTGCCCGGAGTCGCGCCGCAGATCCGCGGCCTCGCCGACCGGATCGTCCACACGCAGACCGCGGAGACCGCGACGATGCGTGGCTGGTTGCTGTGGTTCGACGAACCGGTGACCGCGCCGGAGCCGATGTCCTGGATGTCCGGCGGAGACCCTCACCACGAGGGCACCCATCACGACGAATCCCCTCGGCCGATGCCCGGCATGGCGAGTATCGACGAGATCGGCAGTCTCTCCACCCTGCCACCCGGCGAGGCGGAGATCTTGTTCCTGCAGTTGATGATTCGGCACCACCGTGGCGGGATGTCGATGGCCCAGGCGGCATACAACGACGAGCGGACCGGTTCCGCGACGAAGGACCTCGCACTCATGATGATCGGCGACCAGGGCGACGAGATCGGTCTGATGACGATGCTGCTCGCGGAACGTGGCGCCGACCCGTTGCCGACCTGATGGCAGGGGCGGCAACGGATCGAACGTCTAGTCCGTCTTCGGATGCAGGATGAACATCTCCCACACCTCTTTCTGGTCCGCGGCCCAGGGGTCGTAGACGAACGGGGCGTGCCGTAGGGCCATCCCCGCCTTGCGCGGCGTCCGGTTGGCCTTGAAACCGTTGCAGGACTTGCACGCCGCGACCTGGTTTCCGAATGTGCTCGGCCCACCCTGCGAGACCGGGACGATGTGGTCGACGGTGTCGGCGGGACCGTCGCAGTAGGCGCAGATCCATTGATCGCGCCGCAGGATGGTTGCGTTCGACGCGTAGGAGTCCATCGTCTTACCGGCGAACGGGCGGTAGGCATCTCGCTTGATCGCCACCACCTTGTGGATCGGCAGGGACAGCGTCGGCGAATGGACGACGCGGACCAGCGGCGTGCCCTCGACGTTCCGCGCGACCTCGGTGGTCAACAGAACCGCGGCGCGACGCCACGTGACGCGCGCCAGGATCTGCAGTCCGGCGTTGGTGACGAAGATGGTCATGACAGCTCCTCGATGCGTGGGCGAGTGAGTGCGCCGACCACCGAGGTTCATGACCTCAGGAGCTGGTGACGCGTGATGTGATCGGTCCCGGCCTTCCGTCGGACTTCAGTCCGCACGGACGGTCGGAGGGGGCCGTCCGCCACTCGCCGGCGAAAGCCTTGTCACCCATCGACATCTGCGTCACCTCCTCTCGTTGGTCGGGCCTGCTCTGTCGCCACGATAACCGCGGTCGATGGACGCTGCCACCGTTTATGTCCGGCGTGTTCGGATGTTCACCCAGTTCACACGGGCTGTTTGCAGGAGTTTTTCACCGCGCGCCGGTCCCGCGGGAGAATGTCCGACGCTATCGTCGGCGGATGCCCACCGAGGAGACCGCCGAGAATCCCCCTCCGCAGCCACCCGTGTCGACCCTCGCCGCGTTCGCGTCGGTGGTGCTGGGACTGGTGCACGCCGTCTTGGCGATGATCACGATCGCCGTCGCGGGCCTGACGGTCTTCGTCACCGACGCGTGCGCCTTCGAGGAGTGCGGGAGTCCGGTCTGGACCGAGGTCGCCATCGGGGTGGGCATCGGGTCGGCCGTGGTGCTGGTGGCGGTGTCGGTGACCCTCGTCGTCCGCCGCGTGCGCCGAGGACTCCCGGCCTGGCCGGCCGCTGCGTGGTGCTGCGCCATCCAGCTGGCGATGATCTTCGTGGTACTCGAGATCGGCATTCAGGCCGGGACCCTCGACTGAGTGATCAAAAGATCTCGGGTAGATCTTCCGACACGGTGTTGGGGTAGGTCGCCGGACGCTTCTCCAGGAACGACATGACGCCTTCGTACACGTCACCGGACTGCCCGCGGTAGAAGATCGCCTTCGAGTCGGCGTGGTGGGCATCGAGCGGACTGGGCGCACCGGCCATCCGCCACAACAGCTGTCGGGTCAGCGCCGCCGAGACGGGGGCGCTGTTCGCGGTCATCTCGCGGGCGACGGCGATCGCGGTCTCGAGCACCTGGTCTTTGGGGACCACCTGCTGAATCAGCCCGCGTTCATGGGCTTCGGCGACGGGCACCATCTTCGCGCCGATCGTCCACTGCAGTGCGGTCGGCAACCCGACGAGCCGCGGCAGGAACCAGCTCGACGCGGCTTCGGGCACCAGGCCGCGGGCGGCGAAGACGAACCCGAACTTCGCGTCCTCCGAGGCGATCCGGACGTCGGCGGGCAGCGTCATCGTGACGCCGACGCCGGCCGACGGACCGTTCACCGCCACCACGATCGGCTTGAGCGAGGCGAACATCCGCAGCGTCAACTTCCCGCCCTCGTCCGCTGGAACCTCGTCTGAGTCCACCACCGACGAGGCGTCGAACGTGGACCCGCCCGCCTCGAGATCGGCGCCGGCGCAGAACGCGCGGCCGTTGCCGGTCAGCACGACGGCACGAACGGAGTCGTCAGCGTCGGTGTCGTCGAACGCGGCCCGCAGTTCCTCCCCCATCTGCATGGTGAAGGCGTTGAGCCGGTCGGGTCGATTGAGCCGGAAGATCGCGATCTCCCCATCTCGCTCGACGGTGATGGTGGGCTGGTCCTGTCGGGACTTGCGCCCGACCTCTGATGTATCGCTCGTCACAGATCGATGCTATCGGGCGCTGGGACACTCCGCGTCGGCTGTGTCAATCCGCGGAACCGCGCACCAGCCGGGCACAACACAACGGCGGCGCCACCCTGTCGGGTGACGCCGCCGCTGGTGTCAGATCAGCTCAGACGGGCTGCGCTCAGCTCGCGTCGGCCTCGCCGGCCTTGGTGAGCTCGACCGGTGCGTCGGGAACCATGCGCGGCTTCTCCGAGCCGGTGAAGACGAACCGGGCGTCGTCGCCGTCGCCCTCGCCGTCCCAGTTCTCGACGTCGACCAGGACGATCTGTCCGGGAGCGATGTCGCCGAACAGGATCTTCTCCGAGAGCTGGTCCTCGATCTCGCGCTGGATGGTGCGACGCAGCGGACGCGCACCCAGCACCGGATCGAAGCCGCGCTTGGCCAGCAGGGCCTTCGCGCGGTCGGTGACCTCGAGAGCCATGTCCTTGTTCTTCAGCGCACCCTCCACGCGGGTCAGCATGAGATCGACCATCTGGATGATCTCTTCCCGCGTGAGCTGGTGGAACACGACAATGTCGTCGATGCGGTTGAGGAACTCGGGGCGGAAGTGCTTCTTGAGCTCGTCGTTGACCTTCTGCTTCATCCGTTCGTAGTTCGACTGGGTCCCGTCGCTCGACGAGAAGCCCATGCCCACGGCCTTGGAGATGTCCGAGGTACCGAGGTTCGAGGTGAAGATCAGCACGGTGTTCTTGAAGTCGACCGTGCGACCCTGACCGTCGGTCAGACGACCATCTTCGAGGACCTGCAGCAGGGTGTTGTAGATCTCCGAGTGGGCCTTCTCGATCTCGTCGAACAGCACCACCGAGAACGGCTTGCGGCGCACCTTCTCGGTGAGCTGCCCGCCCTCTTCGTAGCCGACGTACCCGGGAGGGGCACCGAACAGACGCGACGCGGTGAAGCGGTCGTGGAACTCGCCCATGTCGATCTGGATGAGGGCGTCGTCCTCGCCGAACAGGAAGTTCGCCAGCGCCTTGGAGAGCTCGGTCTTACCGACGCCGGACGGACCGGCGAAGATGAACGAGCCCGACGGCCGCTTCGGATCCTTCAGGCCGGCACGGGTACGACGGATCGCCTTCGAGACCGCCTTGACGGCGTCCTCCTGCCCGATGATCCGCTTGTGCAGCTCCTCCTCCATGCGGAGCAGACGCGTGGTCTCCTCCTCGGTGAGCTTGAACACCGGGATGCCGGTCCAGTTGCCGAGGACCTCGGCGATCTGCTCGTCGTCGACCTCGGCCACGACGTCCATGTCACCGCTGCGCCACTGCTTCTCGCGCTCGGCGCGCTCGGCGACCAGCTGCTTCTCCTTGTCGCGGAGGCTGGCGGCCTTCTCGAAGTCCTGCGCGTCGATCGCGCTTTCCTTCTCCTTGCGCGCATCGGCGATGCGGTCGTCGAACTCACGCAGGTCTGGCGGCGCAGTCATCCGGCGGATGCGCATGCGCGCGCCGGCCTCGTCGATGAGGTCGATCGCCTTGTCCGGCAGGAACCGGTCGTTGATGTAGCGGTCGGCCAGCGTGGCGGCGGCGACCAGCGCGCCGTCGGTGATCGAGACGCGGTGGTGCGACTCGTACCGGTCGCGCAGGCCCTTGAGGATCTCGATGGTGTGCTCGACAGACGGCTCGCCCACCTGCACGGGCTGGAAGCGGCGCTCGAGTGCGGCGTCCTTCTCGATGTACTTGCGGTATTCGTCGAGGGTCGTCGCGCCGATGGTCTGCAGCTCGCCGCGGGCCAGCTTCGGCTTGAGGATGCTTGCGGCGTCGATGGCACCCTCGGCGGCACCTGCGCCGACGAGCGTGTGCAGCTCGTCGATGAACAGGATGATGTCGCCGCGGGTGTTGATCTCCTTGAGCACCTTCTTGAGGCGTTCCTCGAAGTCACCGCGGTAGCGGCTGCCCGCAACCAGCGAACCGAGGTCGAGGGTGTAGAGCTGCTTGTCCTTGAGGGTCTCGGGGACCTTGCCGTTCACGATGGCCTGCGCCAGGCCTTCGACGACGGCGGTCTTGCCGACGCCGGGCTCACCGATCAGCACCGGGTTGTTCTTGGTGCGGCGGCTGAGCACCTGCATGACGCGCTCGATTTCCTTCTCCCGGCCGATGACCGGGTCGAGCTTGCCCTCGGAGGCCGCGGCGGTCAGGTTACGACCGAACTGGTCGAGGACCAGCGAGGTCGACGGGGTGCCGGACTCGCTGCTGCGACCGCCGGTGCCCGCCTCCTGCGGCTCCTTGCCCTGGTATCCGCTCAGGAGCTGGATGACCTGCTGGCGGACCCGGTTGAGGTCGGCGCCGAGCTTCACCAGCACCTGGGCAGCGACGCCCTCGCCCTCGCGGATCAGGCCGAGCAGGATGTGCTCGGTACCGATGTAGTTGTGGCCGAGTTGCAGGGCCTCGCGCAGCGAGAGCTCCAGCACCTTCTTGGCACGCGGGGTGAACGGGATGTGTCCCGACGGCGCCTGCTGGCCCTGGCCGATGATCTCCTCGACCTGGCTGCGAACCCCTTCGAGCGAGATCCCGAGCGACTCGAGCGCCTTGGCCGCCACGCCCTCGCCCTCGTGGATGAGGCCGAGGAGGATGTGCTCGGTACCGATGTAGTTGTGGTTGAGCATGCGCGCTTCTTCTTGGGCCAGAACCACAACCCGACGCGCGCGGTCGGTGAACCGTTCGAACATTGTTCTCCCTCACATTGCTAGCGCCCCGGCCGCCGCGGAGACCACCTCGGAGGTCCCAGAGGACAACCGGTGCGGATAGACGACGACCAGCCTGCTTCCACTCTAGAGGTCGTCTCGGGTGCACCTGCAGTTAACGCCTGCGCAGGGTGCATCGATCCACCGATGCGGCGGGGATGTGCACAGTACAACTGCGCAGGCCGGGGCTGTGTTCCCCGCCGTCTACGCCGAGAGCGAACGGGCCGCCGACGGCCCGGGATGCGCCCCCACCGGGCGCTGGGACCCGCGACGCGGCGCCCGCGTTGTGCCCGACAGCAGCCGGGTATCGCGGAAACCGCCGGCCGACGAGACCACAGGAGGCGAGTGGGGACCACCCGGGCCGCTGCCGGGCCTCGGTAGATCTGGCCCTCGCTTGACTGCGACCGTCGCACACCAACGAGCAGCAGGGTGCATCCGGGTACGGCCCGATACACGGCGAGCACGGCCACGACACGCGGCGGACGCCTATCACACGACACCGACAAGATGTAGGCGCTCAGTTCTGTTGCACGACAACATTTTTGGTATTGACGGCGACCGATGGCCGTGTACACTCGAACGTACATTCGCAGCAACGGTTCTCGGGGGAGGTGACCATGTCTGACGAGACCACGACGCCGCTACCGCGTGCCGTCGAGTTGGTGGCCGACCTCCACCGCATCCTCGACGAGTTGCAGACCGTGGACCTGGCGCCGTGTACCGATGCCGAATTGGCTGATCTGGCGGCCGACACCGAGAAAGCGATCGCCCGGCTGACCGTGGCCGGTGACCGGCAGATCGATCAGGTCGAGGCCCGCGACCTCCCCCGCAAGGCAGGCTGCAGGACACTCATGCAGTTCATGACCCACCGGCTGCGGGTGTCCAACCCGGTGCGGCGTCGTAAGCAGATGGATGCCACCTCCCACCGGACCAGCCTCGGCGGCGACATTCTGGAGCCCGAACACCCCACGCTGGCCGAGGCGTTCGCTGTGGGAGCGGTCGGCTCCGGACACGTGCAGGCCGCCCTGGATGTCCTCGACCGCATCCCAGTCGCCATCGACCACGACATCAAGGTCGCCGCCGAACGACAGATGGCCGAGATCGCCGCCGACCACACACCTGCTGACATCACCCAACTCGGTGCTCGGCTGCTCGCTCATCTCGACCCCGACGGCACCCTCGCCGACGATTCGGATCAGAAACGGCGTCGCGGCCTGTGGATCGGTCGGCAACGCGCTGATGGCACCGCCACCATCTCCGGCACCGTCACTCCCGAACTCCACGCCCGGTTGTCGATGATGTTCGCTGTCTGGGGTAAACCCGGACTCAACAACCCCGACGACCCGCAGTCGCCGTCCGGACCGGCCGGCAGCGCTGACCCCGATGCCCTGACAGCCGCCGCCGACCGCGACGGCCGCACCCTCGCCCAGACCAATCACGACGCACTCGACGCCGCACTGGCCGCCAAATTTGCTGACGGCACTCTCGGCACCACGCATCGTGGGCTGCCGATGCAACTGATCATCAAAGCCGACCTCGGTGATCTGATCCGGGGTGCCGGACTCGCCACCACCGCCACCGGAACCCTGCTGCCCATCCGGGACCTGATCGCGATGGCCGGTGATGTTCAGCCGTGGTTGGCGATCTTCAAAGACGCCACCACCGTCCCACTGTACTTCGGACGCGGCAAACGTCTCGCCACCCGCGAACAACGCCTGGCGTCGTTTGCCCGCCCCGACGGTGAAGTGTGCTCGGCACCCGGGTGTGATCAGCCCGCCACCCAGGTCGACATGCATCACGCCCAGAAGGATTGGGCGAAGGGTGGGCTCACCGACATCGACGACCTCGCCCCCGCCTGCCCACGCCACAACCGCATGGTCGGCAACCAGCCCGGCCAATACACCACCCGAGTGGTTCGCGACGGACCCGACGAAGGCCGCTGCCTCTGGCGGTTGAACGCCGAACCCGGCGCACCACCCAACCCCGAACGCCTCAACCGCCGACCCGACATACCCAGGCGGTTCGCACACCACCTCAGCACCGTGCGCAACGACATCCACGGACCACCAACCCGGCCCGGCGATCAACCACGCCCAGACGGCCACACCCACGACGACGCACGCCGCTCATGGGCGACAGTCAGCCACGTCATCGACGTCCGACCACCCCGACCCGGCCGACGACAGGTCCGCCCCTCCCTCGTCGAAGCGCACCTCATGGAGCTACTCGCCACCCACTGAACCGGGTAGAACAACTCACACGGATCCGTCCAAACAGTCCGCCCCATCGGCGATCGGACTAGCGTCGTGGTCCATGAGTGATGACGCCGCTCGACCGTCCACGTCGGTCCATGCCGAGACCAAGACCGGCGAGCGGCGATTGCCCACGCGCCGGGTCAATCTGACCGTCTTCATAGCCTCGGCCGTCATCGTGGTCGCCTTCGCCGCCTGGGCGCTGGCGGCCCCGGCGGCGGCCGAGTCGACGATCAACGACGTCCGCGACTTCATCACCCGGTGGTTCGGCTGGTGGTACTTCATCCTCGCGACCGCCATCGTCGGCCTCGTGGTCTTCCTGGGCCTCAGCAAGTACGGGCGCTACCGGCTCGGACCGGAGGAATCGCGCCCCGAGTACAGCCTGTTCACCTGGACGGCGATGCTGTTCGCCGCGGGGATCGGCATAGATCTGATGTTCTTCTCGGTCGCCGAACCGGTGACCCATTTCCTCAACCCGCCGACCGGGCCCGCGGAGACCAACGAGGCTGCGCGCGAGGCGGTCACGTGGACGGTCTTCCACTACGGGGTCACCGGGTGGGCGATGTACGCGCTCATGGGCGGCGCGCTCGCGTATTTCGCCTTCCGGCACAATCTGCCGCTGACGATCCGGGCAGCGCTCTACCCGATCTTCGGCAAACGTGTCGAAGGCCGCTGGGGCGACGCGATCGACGTCGCGGCCGTCCTCGGCACCATCTTCGGCATCGCCACCTCACTGGGGATCGGGGTCGTCCAGCTCAACTTCGGGCTGAACGAGATCTTCGGGATCGAGCAGGGCAAGGCGGCCCAGATCGGTCTCATCGTCCTGGCGGTGGTGATCGCGACCGCGTCCGCGACGTCGGGTGTGGACAAGGGCATCCGACGCCTCTCCGAGATCAACGTGATCCTGGCGATCTGCATGCTCGTCTACATCACGGTCGCCAAGGACGCCGACTTCCTGCTCAACGGCCTCGTCCAGAACGCGGGCGATTACGTCTCCACCTTCGCCGACCGGACGCTCGACACCTTCGCGTGGGACCAGGTGAACCCGCCGCCCGGCAACGACGCCCGCGCCTTCGTCGATGGCTGGACCCTGTTCTTCTGGGCCTGGTGGGTGGCCTGGGCGCCGTTCGTGGGGCTCTTCCTCGCGCGCATCTCGCGCGGACGCACGTTGCGACAGTTCATCTTCGGCGTTCTGGTGGTCCCGTTCAGCTTCATCCTGGTGTGGATCTCGATCTTCGGAAACAGCGCCCTGCAGGTGGCCCGCGGCGATGCGGACTTCGCCGAGACGACCGCGTCCACACCCGAGGCCGGGTTCTATTCGCTGCTCGAGCAATACCCCGGTTCGACGCTGCTCATCGGGATCGCCACGATTACCGGCCTGCTCTTCTACGTGACCAGCGCCGACTCCGGCTCGCTCGTGATGGGCAATTTCACCAGCCGCCTCGACGACCCGATGGCCGATTGCACACGGTCGCTTCGTATCTTCTGGTCGGTGGCGATCGGTCTGCTGACCCTGTCGATGCTGTTCGCCGGCGGCGGCGACGGGTCGATCCTGACCCTGCAGGCCGCGACGGTGATCATGGGCCTGCCGTTCTCCTTCGTCCTCGGGCTCATCGGCATCTCACTGCTCCGTGCCGTCCGCAACGAGTCGGTGAAACTCGACAGCTTCCGGACGACGCTGCCCAAGGTGATCGCCGTCGGGCGCGGCCCGACGGAACACGGCAGCTGGCGACAGCGACTCATCGGCACCCTGCGCTTCCCCGGCCGGGTTGGGACCCGGAAGTTCATCGAAGCCAACGTCGTACCGGCCATGACCGAGGTCGCCGAACAATTCGGCCGGGAGGGGATCACCGCGACGGTCGACGAGTCGGCCGAGAACGAAGGGCTGCCGTCACCGCGCCTGATCGTCGAACTCGCCGAAGTTCCCCGTTTCGAGTACTGCGTGTGGCCGGTCTCGGCACCGACACCGACGTACGCGGTCCGGACGCAGCGTTCCGATGATCGTTACTTCCGGTGCGAGGTGTACCTCACCGAGGGCTCGCAGGGCTATTCGCTCGCCGGGTACACCCGCGACCAGATCATCGGCGACATCCTCGACCAGTACGAGCGCCATCTCGGCTACCTACATCTGCGGGACTCCGAGGGCGATCACCACGACCCCGAACCCGATCCGGACGCCGACGACGGTACCGTGCCCGACAACGACACGGACATCCCCGACAGCAGTTCTGAAGGAGCACCGGCCTGATGAGCGAGACCCTCTACATCGACGGCCGCTGGCGGGCCGCAGCCTCCGGCGGGACCCGTGAGATCCGCTGTCCCGCAGACAACTCGCTCGTCGGTGTGGTGGCCGAGGGCGGTGCGGCCGACACCGAGCAGGCCATCGCGGCGGCCCGCCGCGCGTTCGACGCCGGCGAGTGGAGCGCCACACCCGCCGCCGACCGTGGGGACCTCCTTCTCCGCGTCGCCGCCCAGATCGACGAGCGCCGAGACGAGTTCGTCCGCGCCGAGACCCTCGACACCGGCAAGCGGCCCTACGAGTCGGACATCGACATGACCGACATCGCGAACTGCTTCCGGTACTTCGGCAAGCTCGCGGCGGCCGACGCCGGGCGTGTGGTCGACACCGGGTCACCCGACGCCGATTCGCGCATCGTGTACGAACCGGTCGGCGTCTGCGGATTGATCACACCGTGGAACTACCCGCTGCTGCAGGCGGCGTGGAAGGTCGCGCCGGCACTGGCGGCGGGCAACACCTTCGTGCTCAAGCCCGCCGAACTCACCCCGCACACGTCGATCCTGCTCATGCAGGTCCTCGAGCAGGTCGGTCTCCCGGCAGGCGTGGGCAACCTCGTCCTGGGCGCGGGCGCCGAGGCCGGCGCTCCGCTGTCGTCTCATCCTGACGTCGACCTGGTCTCGTTCACCGGTGGGCTCGTGACCGGCCGGGTCATCGCCCGCGAGGCGGCGGCGACGGTGAAGAAGGTCGCGCTCGAACTCGGGGGCAAGAACCCGAACGTGGTCTTCGCCGACGCCTGCGCCACCGACGACCTCCTCGCAGCAGCAGTCGACAACGCACTCAACGCGGCGTTCCTGCATTCGGGGCAGGTCTGTTCGGCCGGAGCGCGGCTCATCATCGAGGAGTCCGCACACGATCGCTTCGTCGATGAGCTGGTCCGCCGCGCGGAGCAGATCCGGCTGGGCCTGCCCTACTCCGAGGGCACCGAGACCGGACCGCTCATCTCTGCGGCACACCGCGACAAGGTGCACGCCTACGTCGAACAGGCTCGTGCGGATGGCGCGATCATTCGCACCGGTGGCGCGTTCGCCACGGGCGATGCGGGTTCGGGGCGCCTGGACGACGGATGGTTCTATCTGCCCACCGTGATCGATCGCGCCGACCGTTCGATGGCCTGCGTGCACGACGAGGCGTTCGGACCGACCGTCACCGTGGAGACCTTCGCCACCGAGGACGAGGCCGTGACCCTGGCCAACGACACCGTCTACGGTCTCGCGGGGGCCGTCTGGTCGGCCGACGCGGCACGCGCCCGCCGCATCGCCGGACGAATCCGGGCCGGAACGGTGTGGGTCAACGACTTCGGGCCGTACCTGCCGGAAGCCGAGTGGGGCGGTTACGGCCAGTCGGGATTCGGGCGGGAGCTCGGACCCTCCGGTCTGGCGGAGTACCGCGAGGCCAAACATGTCTACGAGAATCTCCGACCGGGCGTGACCGGCTGGTTCGCGGACCGGTCCGGAGACGGCGAGGAGCGACGATGAGCGAGACCTACGACTACGTGGTCGTCGGCGGCGGCTCCGGGGGTGCCGTGGTGGCGTCGCGGCTGTCCGAGGACCCCTCGGTCTCGGTGTGCCTGCTGGAGGCGGGTCCGTCCGATGTCGGCGACGACGCGATCCTGCGGCTCGACCGGTGGATGGAACTCCTCGAATCCGGTTACGACTGGGACTATCCCATCGAACCGCAGGAGAACGGCAACGACTTCATGCGCCACGCCCGGGCGAAGGTCCTCGGCGGGTGCAGTTCGCACAACAGCTGCATCGCCTTCTGGGCGCCGCGCGAGGACCTCGACTCCTGGGAACGCGACTTCGGGTGCGCCGGATGGGGTTCGGCGGAGTTGCACCGCCTCTACCCGCAGATCGAGACCAACGACGCGCCGGGCGCGCACCACGGTCGCAGCGGCCCGGTCCACCTCATGACGGTGCCGCCGAACGACCCGTGCGGGGTCGCCCTGCTCGACGCCTGCGAGTCGATCGGCATCCCCCGCGTCGAGTTCAACAGCGGCAGCACGGTTGTCAACGGGGCCAACTTCTTCCAGATCAACCGACGACCCGACGGTGTGCGCGCCTCGTCGTCGGTCAGTTATCTGCACCCGCACCTCGACCGGCCGAACCTCACCATCCGCACCGGGTCGTGGGCAAAACGGGTGGTGATCGAGCGGGTCGACGGCGAGCTACGCGCCGTGCGCGTCGACATCACCGACAACGCGTTCGGTCGCACGACACGGATCGAGGCCCGGGGCGAGGTGATCGTGTCGGCGGGGGCGATCGACTCCCCGAAGTTGCTGATGCTCTCGGGAATCGGGCCGGCCGACGATCTGCGCGAGCACGAGATCGAGGCCCTCGTCGACGCGCCGGGGGTCGGTGAACACCTGCAGGACCACCCCGAAGGGGTGATCGGGTTCGAGACCGCGAAGCCGATGGTCCGCGAGTCGACCCAGTGGTGGGAGGCGGGCATCTTCACCACCGTCGATGCGGGTCTGACCCGGCCGGACCTGATGATGCACTACGGCAGCGTGCCGTTCGACATGCACACCCTTCGTCAGGGCTATCCGACCAGTGACAACACCTTCTGCCTGACACCGAACGTGACGCACGCGCGGTCACGGGGCACGGTGCGGTTGCGCTCCCGTGACTTCCGCGACAAGCCCCGCGTGGACCCGCGGTACTTCACCGATCTCGAGGGCTACGACATGCGGATCATGATCGCGGGCCTGCGCAAGGCGCGGCAGATTGCCGCCGCGGAGCCTCTGGCGACGTGGGTTGCGCGCGAACTCTATCCGGGCCCCGCCACCACGAGCGATGCCGAACTGGCCGACTACATCACCCGCACCCACAACACCGTCTACCACCCGGTCGGCACCGTGCGGATGGGTGCGCCCGACGACGAGCTGTCGCCGCTCGATCCCGAACTCCGCGTGAAAGGTGTTGCAGGACTTCGGGTGGCCGACGCGTCGGTGTTCCCGGAACACACGACGGTGAACCCGAACCTCACCGTGATGCTCGTCGGCGAACGCTGCGCCGAGCTGGTGCGCGCCGACAGCAACTGACCGCCAGGAGCGACTAGGTCGCGAACGAGTCGACGATCCGTTCCAGGACCGCAGCTACCTGTTCGGTGGCGGCCTCGCGATCGTCGGCGGCGGCGACGTAGAGCGCCGCCTCGTCGAGCGCGCCGATCGCGACGTGGGCCAGCGGGCGGGTGGGCTGCTCGACCGCCTGGCCCGTGGCGATCGCGGCCGCGATCAGGCCTTCGACGAGTGCGAATCCGAATTCTTCTCCGCGAGCACGCCATTCACTCCATCCGAGCACTGACGGTGCCTCGACGAGCGTGATCCGATGCACCTCCGGTTCGGTGCACAACCGCAGGAACAGACGCATACCCGCCTTCAGCGCGGCGAGCGGGTCCTCGGCGGCGCGCTCCCCCACGGCCGCCGCGATCTGCGCGACGATCGACTGTTCCACGTCGTCGTAGACGGCGACGAACAGCCCTTTCTTGTCGTCGAACTGGTGGTAGAGCGCACCGCGTGTCACGCCGGCCTCGGCGACGATCTCCTGGGTGCCGACGTCGGCGAAGCCGCGTTCGCCGAACAGCTTCCGGCCGGCGTCGATCAATGACGCGCGGGTCGCCGCGGTCCGCTCGGCCTGGGTACGACGGTTGACTTTCATACAGGTTGCACGTAACTTTCGTACTGAGTGTTCGTAAGTTACCGAGTCTACGAGAAGCGGGTCTCGCCATGACGACTGCACTGCCGACCGTCGAACTTCCGTCCGGCGTCATCGAGTACGCGACCTACGGTCCGGACGACTCGGCGCATCCGCCGGTCGTCTTCGTCCACGGCGCCGTCGTCGACCACCGGCTGTGGGAACCGACGGCACGGTTGCTCGCCGAGCGCGGATTCCGGTGCCATGTGCCCCTCATGCCGCTGGGCTCGCACCGCATCCCGCTCGGCCCCGGAGCCGACCGCTCGCCGCGCGGGATGAGCAAGCTCCTACGTGAGCTCGTCGACCGGTTCGACCTGTCGGACGCGACCCTCGTGGCCAACGACTCCGGTGGCGCCATCACCCAGTTCGCCCTCGACGACGATCCTGCGTTCGTCAGCCGGCTGGTGTTCACCAACTGCGATGCCTTCGATCTCTTTCCGCCGCAGCCGTTCCGGTTGTACTTCGCGCTGATGAAGCACCGACTTCTGCTGAAACCGCTGGCCGAGGCGATGCGCCTGCGTGCACTACGCCATTCCGCGCTGGGCGTCGGTCTGCTGTTGAACGATCCCGATCCCGACCTCACCGGCTCGGTCTTCGAACCGCTGCAGCGCGACGTACGCATCCGCAACGACTTCATCGAGTTCCTCCGCGGCATCCGCCCCGCCGAACTGGCGCAGATCACCCCGCGAATGTCGCGCGTCGACCTCCCGGTCCGAATGGTGTGGGGTCGCGACGACCGGTGTTTCACCCCGGCCCACGGACGCCGCCTGGCCGCCGTCTTCCCGGGCGGGGCGCCGTTCGTCGAGGTTCCCGACGCCCGGACCTTCGTCTCACTCGACCAGCCACAGATTCTGGCCGACGAGATCATCGAGCTCACCGTCGGAGAACGCACCGCTCCGTGACCGCCCGGAGAACGGCGCAAGTTTTTTTCGCCACGGGCGTCGGATCATCGGGTCCGGCCGCGACGATAGAGGTGTGAGCAGCGACCAACCGGTTTCTTCGGCCCGGGGACCAGAGGGATTGCTGGCGGTCTACGACCAGGCACTGCCGGAGGTGTACGGCTTCGTCGTGCGGCGCTGCACGGATCGTCGTACCGCCGAGGACGTCACCTCGGAGACCTTCCTGGCCGCCATGGACTCCGTCCGACGACGCCGCGACACCGAACCGACCACTCCGTGGCTCATCGGGATCGCCCGGCACAAACTCGCCGACCACTGGCGACGTGCACAGCGCACGCCGGAACCGGTCGACGACCTGCCCGACCACGGGGACGACCCGTGGGACACCGAACTCGACCGGATGGTCGCCCATCACACGCTCGGCCAGTTGTCGCCGATCCACCGTTCGGTGCTGACGCTGCGCTACGTCGACGACCTCCCCGTCGGCGAGTGCGCGGAGATTTTGGGCCGCACGGTCGGCGCCACCGAGGCGCTTCTCACCAGGGCCAAGCGGGCGTTCCGCGCCGCCTACCCCGAAACACAACCCCAGCCCAGCGGGAGAGGAGGTCACGCATGAGCACCCGGAACAGCTCGCGCTTCGACGCAGCACGAGATCCGCTGCACGTCCTGAACGCAGCGCGCACGCCGGGCTTCGACGATCCGGTCCGTCCCGACCTGGATTTCGCCGCCGCGCTGCGGGACCGCCTCGAGCGCGGGGCGACCCTACCCGAAGGAGTCGTCATGGCCACCGCAACACAACTCGACGCAACCGAGACCGTCCGGACCGAGGCGCCCGCCCGACCGGAACCGACGGTCGAACGTCCCGGCGCCCTCCCGTATCTCGTCGTCGCCGAACCGCAGGCGGCGATCGACTGGTACGTCGACACGCTCGGCGCCCGGCTGCGCGGCGAGCCGATCGTGATGTCCGACGGCGTGATCGGTCACGCCGAACTCGAACTGGGCGGCGGCGCGGTTTATCTCGCCGCCGAGTTCCCGGACCTCGGACTCCGGGCGCCCGCACCCGGACAGGTCTCGGTCAGCCTGATGGTCGCCGTCGACGACACCGACGACGCGGCCGCCACGGCCGCCCGCGCGGGAGCCGCGGTGATCCGAGAGCCGTATGAAGCCCACGGCACCCGCACCGCGGTGATCGTCGACCCGTTCGGCCACCGCTGGATGCTGAGTGGACCGTCGAAGACCGTGGGCACCGAGATGGTCCATCAGGGCGACATCGGCTACATGTCCCTGAACACACCCGACGCGGCCCGCGCCCGGCGCTTCTACGGCGACGTCCTGGGCTGGGAGTTCGACACCGAGGGCCGGCGCGTCACCAACGTCGGCCACCGCCTCGGCATCTTCGAGACCGACGGCACACCGACGGTCTTCTGCGCGTACGCCGTCGACGACCTCGAGGCCGCGCACGAGCGCATCGTCGCAGCGGGCGGGCGGGGCGAGTTCGGCGCAAGCCCCGACGGTCATCGCGTCGTCGACGCCGTCGACGATCAGGGCGTCCGGTTCGCGGTCTACGCCGCGAACCCCGACGACGAACGCCCGCAGGCCCACCCGCGCGACCCCGGGGCCATGACCTACCTGACGGTGTTGACGCCCGACAGCGGCCGCTTCCGCGCGTTCTACGGATCGGTCCTCGGCTGGACGTTCCACGGCGGACGCATCGACGACGGCTGGGAGGTCGACGACTCGCGACCGCAGGTCGGGCTCGCGGGCGGCGCCGAGAGCTCGCTGGCAGTGCCGATGTGGACGACCGACGACGTCGTGACCACGGTCGAACGTGTCCGGGCCGCGGGCGGCACGGTGCTCGAGGAACCGAGCACCGCGCCCTACGGCATCTCGGCGCGGTGCACCGACGACCAGGGCGCTCAGTTCTACCTCGGTCAGTTGTTCTGAGTCACCCCGCGGCCAACCCGACGACGAGCACCGCCACCGCCGCGGTGGTCAGCACGGACCGCACGATGTTCCACGGCACCCAGACGGCGGTGAACCGCGTCCAGACCCCCACCGCCTCGTCGCCGCGGACGACGCCCGCGGCGTCGAGGCGGTCATTGGCCGGGACGTTGACGACCATCGTGATGACGACACCGAGCGCGGTCAGGACCGTCGCGGTCAGGACCCACCATCGGAGCCCGGAACCCCACGAGGCCCAGACGGTCAGCGCGCCGAACACCACGCCGCCGCCGAAGATCACCGCGAAGAGCGGGTTGAGGATGGCGCTGTTCATCCGCTGCATCGCCGCGACCGCGACGTCGGCGCCGGCCCGGGTCAGGCCGGGGATCACGGCATAGCCGAATCCCGCCAGCACACCGGCACTGAGGCCGGTGGTCCCGACCGTCAGGGTCACCAACACATCACGCAACAGGTCCATGGGAACAGTCCAGTGCCCTGCGGGCGCGAAAACCATGACCGGACCGGCGAATTTCCTGCTCCGCCGTCCGGCTCCCGGCTCCGGAGCGGCCACCACCGTCATGGTTGACTCTTACCCATGTCCTCTCGCTCCCGCGTCCGGGCCCTGTCCGCGCGTCTGCCCTTCGGCATCGGGACCGTCGTCTTCGCCCTGTGCGCCGCGCTGGTCGTGACCGGCGGCGTGGTGCTGGCGAGCGGCACCGACCAGACCGACGACGGCGACTACGCCTACGGCGAGCTGCGCGGCTACGAACGCGAACCGGGGACCGCCTGGACGATAGTCGGGCAGGAGGATCTACCGGACTACTCCGGCGAGGTCACCATCGAGATCGCCGACACCTCCGACGAGGGATGGCTCATCACCTACCCCTCCGGGCTGGGGCGCTCGTTCGTGATGGTGGACCGACGATCGGGAAACCTGCTGTGGGACAGCCCCATCAACGCGGGGCAGGGCGACTGCGCAGTCAACGAGGCCGGCCAGGTCGGTTGCGCGGTACAGCTCGGCACCCCACTCGAGGACGGCTTCTACCTCGTCGACGACGCCGGCATCCCGACCCGCACCGCCGAATACCTGGACACCAAATCGGTGGAGGGCCTCGGCAACAACTTCCTGCGCGTCAACCGGGTCGGGCACCAGGTCACCCTGAACACGCCGGCCGGCAACGGCATCTGGGCTCGGACCTTCGCGGCGCCGGTCGTCGGTATCGAGGTCACCGGCGACACCGTGGTCATCAGGACCGCCGACGCCAGCGAGTACCTGGTCAACCCCGCCACCGGTGAGGACCGCATCGGTTGCGATCAGTGCAGCATCAAGCTCTACCCGACCGGGGTGACCGTCGATCACCAGACGCACGGCGAGGAGAAGGTGGTCACCTACGCCACCGTCAACGGCCGGGTGGACGCCGATCCGGTCGCCGAGGCCGGCGGTCTGAGCGTGCTGCCCGGGCCGTCGACCCTCCCGGTCCTCAACGCGGCGAACCTGGTCTTCGCCGCCGAGGGGCAGTACGAGGTCCGCGACCCGGCACGTCCGGGGGCGCTGTGGCAGATCCGCGACGGCGAACTGTCCAAGGCCAATGCCATCGCGTGCGGGTCCCTCGTGAACTTCGGCCGCCTGGACGGTTCGCGGACGACCTACGCGCTCGCCGACGGCGCGCACATCGGCAGCGGACCGCCGCCGGGACCGCAGCAGCCGATCCTCGCCAACCCGCGGTGCGTCGGGTCCAGCGGCACCACCATGGTCGTCGTCAACCAGGGCCTGCTGACCGGGCTCACCCCGGCGAACACCGCGGCCTGGGAGCGCGGCCTGTCCTCCCCCGGACTCGTGCGGGTCGTCGACGGATACATCGTCGTCAGCGAGGGCAGCACCCTGTCGATGCTCCGCCCGAATTGACCCCGCTCTTCCCGTTAACCCGAGGTCTCACTCCCTTTTGTGGGCCGTTTCACATGACGGGCCGAGCTTTCGGCCTCACCTGCAAGGACACGAATCGGTGGTGGTGTCCAGACCTGAATTGATCACGACAAGGTAACGCTTTGCTCACGACCGCGTGTACGGTCGGCTCGGTTCCGCAAGCACGAACCACGAGATGTACACGCGAGGTCGATCAGTTTTGGGTAAGCACTCCAAGCCACGGAAGAAGTCACGCACACCGTTGTGGGCCACCGCCCTGCTGCCGGTGGGCGTTCTGGCCGGCGCGGCGACCGCCGGGGCCGAACTCTCCGGCAACACGCTGGCCCCCACGCCGGTGTCCGCGCCGCAGGTGACGTCCGAGACCCCGACCACGCCACCGTCCGTGACGCCGGCTGTGAAGGCCCACCCGCTGGCACCCACTCCGCCGCCGCCGCCGGTTCGGCCGGCGAGCGTGACGACGGGCACGGTCCCGGTGACCAACTACGACGCGTATGAGGCGGCCGCGAAGTCCGTCACGAGCACCCACCCGCGCTGCGGCATCGACTGGAAGGTGATCGCCGGGATCGGCCGGGTCGAGTCCCACCACGCCGACCAGGGCAACGTGAACCCCGACGGCGTCCTGCGCAGCGCGATCTTCGGTCCGCGCCTCGACGGCTCCCTCGCCGGCAACCAGGTCATCGGTGACACCGACGGCGGCGAACTCGACGGCGACCCGGTCTACGACCGCGCGGTCGGCCCGATGCAGTTCCTGCCGTCGACGTGGAAGATGTACGCCGCCGACGGCAACGGTGACGGCAAGTCCGACCCGCAGAACATCTTCGACGCCGCGCTGACCACCGCGAACTACCTGTGCGACGACGATCTCGACCTGCGCGACTCGTCCTCGCTGGTGACCGCCGTCCTGCGGTACAACAACTCGATGGAGTACGTGAACAAGGTCCTCGGTTTCGCCCGCGAATACTGATCCCGCTGCCTCACCAGGACCCTTCGTGACGCGCCCTCCGCAAGCTCCGGGCGCTCCTCAGGGAGCAGTGGGCGACGCTCGCAAGCTCGCTCCTCAGTATCTGCGGCCTGGCGGCCGTCGTGGACTCCGAGAGACCCCGTTGTGCTCGGAGGGGGCCCAATTACTGCTCCCTGAGGAGGCCGGAGCTTGCGGAGGCCGTCACGAAGGGTCCTGGTGAGATGCGTCGCCAAGCCCTTCGTGGCTCGTCGACCTCGACGCGCTCCTTCGTCGCTTGCTCGGCCCGGCGGCTAACGCTCCTCGCACCTCAGGGAGCAGCGGGGGTCGCTTCTTTCGGATCAGGGAGCGGTGCCTGCTCGCGCGTCGTTCCTAGCCCTGCGTCAGAAACGCTTGCAGCGCAGCCGAATACATCGGCACGTCGTCGGCGCCCATGAGCTCACGCGCGGAGTGCATCGCGAGCTGCGGCGCGCCGACGTCGATCGTCGTGAGCCCGGTGCGTGATGCCGTGATCGGCCCGATCGTCGACCCGCACGGCAGATCCGCGCGATGGACATATCGCTGCATGGGGACGCCCGCGGCGTCGCACGCGAGCGCGAAGACGGCCTCTCCCACCGCATCCGACGCATAGCGCAGGTTCTGGTTGACCTTCAGCACCGGTCCGCCGCCGATCGAGATGCGGTGCCCGGGTTCGTGGCGCTCGGGATAGTTCGGGTGGGTCGCGTGGGCCATGTCGCCGGACAGGCAGATGCTCGCGGCCATCGTCTGGAGGAAGTCCGCGCGTGATCCGCCGCGCGCGAGCACGATTCGTTCGCAGATCGACCCCAGGAAGTCCGAGGCGGCACCACGCTCGGAACCGCTGCCGACCTCCTCGTGATCGAACAGCACCAGCATCTTCGTGTGCGCCGACGAGCCGGCGTCGAGCAGCGCCCGCAGACCCGTGTAGCAGGTCCCCTGGTTGTCCAATCGCGGTGCGCTGAGCAGGTTTCCGTCGGCGCCGATGATCGCCGACGGCGCGACGTCGTGGGTCATGAGTTCCCAGCCGAGGAGCGCGTCCGGGTCGATGCCCGCGTACTCCGACACCCAGCCGAGGACGTCGGGGACGTCGTCGCCGATTCCCCACACCGCGTTGACATGCCGCTGCGGATCGAGCGACACGCCCTTCCGGTCCTCGGACAGGTGGATGGCGAGTTGGGGTACCCGCACCACCGGTTCGGTCACGTGAACCAGCGTGTGCGCCACCGAGTTCCCCGATCGGTACGCGAGGCGGCCGGAGAGGCCGAGATCGCGGTCGAGCCAGGAATTGAGCCAGGCGCCGCCGTAGGGTTCGAGCGCGACCATCGCGACTCCGGCCGACGAGCGGTCGGGATGCTGCTTGAGCCGCAGGTTGGGGCTGTCGGTGTGTCCGCCGACGATGCGGAAGGTGCCGGTCTGCCCGGTCTCCCAGGCGATGATCGAGCCGCCGCGGATGACGTAGTGCCGCGCCGACGGGGCGTCGAGGCCGGCGTCCGCCCACGGCTGATCCTCGAACAGCCGCGTGTACCCGGCGCTTTCGAGTTCGCGGGCCACCGTCGCGCACACGTGGAACGGCGACGGCGAGGCGTCGACAAACTCGCCGAGGCCGCGTGCGGTCGCGCTGGTCGGAATCCTGGCGGACGCACTCATCGACGAACGCGCATTCACGCCGAGGCGAGGACCGAGTCGATCGCCGAGTAGAACAGGCCGAGGCCGTCGTCGCTGGGTCCGGTGAGCGGCTCCGTGGCGTGCTCGGGATGCGGCATCAGGCCGACGATCCGCCCGTTAGGGCTCGAGATACCGGCGATGTCGAGGGACGAACCGTTCGGGTTCCGCTCGGGGAACCGGAACACGACGAGCCCCTCACCCTCCAGCTCCTCGAGCTTGCGCTGCGAGGCCACGTAACGTCCTTCGCCGGACTTGAGCGGGATGAGGATCTCCGCACCCTGCTCGAAGCGGGTCGTCCAGGCCGTGGTGTTCGACTCGACGCGCAGCCACTCGTCGCGACAGATGAAGTGCAGGCCCTCGTTACGGGTCAGGGCACCCGGCAGCAGCCCGGCCTCACAGAGCACCTGGAAACCGTTGCAGATTCCCAAGATCGGCATCCCCTTGCCGGCTGCCTCGACGACCGATCCCATCACCGGAGCGAAGCGGGCAATGGCCCCCGCGCGCAGGTAATCGCCGTAGGAGAATCCGCCGGGGACGATGATCGCGTCGACGCCCTTCAGGTCGGCGTCGCCGTGCCACAGCGCGACCGGTTCGGCGCCGGCCAGCCGGACCGCGCGGGCGGCGTCGACGTCGTCGAGGGTGCCGGGGAAGGTGATGACCCCGATGCGTGCTGTCATGTGCTGCTCTCTACTCCGCGACGCGCGAGACGTTGAAGTTCTCGATGACGGTGTTGGTCAGCAACTCCTCGGCGATGCGCTCCAGCGTCGTGTCGTCGACCGTGTCGTCGACCTCGAGCTCGAAGCGCTTGCCCTGACGGACGTCGCCGATCCCACTGAACCCGAGCCGGCCCAGGGCGCCGACGATGGCCTGCCCCTGCGGGTCGAGAATCTCGGCTTTGGGCATCACGTCGACCACCACTCGCGCCATGGACCGCTCCTCAATGTCTGCTGGTCGGTTGTCGCCTGACCGGTGTTCTCCCGATCAGTTCACGCCGGTCAGCTTACCGGGTGCACCAAATCGGCTCAGAGCACGGATTCGATGGCGGCGACGACCGTCGGATCGGTCGGCTCGGTGCGCGGACGGAAGCGGTTGACCACCTCACCGTCGGCGTTGACGAGGAACTTCTCGAAGTTCCACTGGATGTCGCCGGCCTCCCCGTCGGCGTCGGCGTGCCGGGTGAGTTCGGCGTAGAGCGGGTGACGCGCCTCGCCGTTGACGTCGGTCTTCTCCAGCAGCGGGAAGGTCACCCCGTAGGTCGCCGAGCAGAAGGTCGCGATCTCCTCGGCGGTACCCGGCTCCTGCCCCATGAACTGGTTGCAGGGCACTCCGACGACGGTGAGTCCCTTGTCTCCGTACGTCTTGGCGAGTTCCTCCAGGCCGGCATACTGCGGCGTGAGGCCGCACTTGCTGGCGACGTTCACCACGAGCAGCGGTCCGCCGAAGTCCTTCAGCGAGACGTCGGAGCCGTCCAGAGCGGTAACGGGGATGTCCTTGATGTTGGCCATGGCTGTCAGATTAGACGGCGCCCGCGCCGCCTTCGGGAGACCCGGGTCACAGGTGCCGCCACGGTATGCGCAAGGTCACCGTTAATTGCGTTTCGGCAATAGTTGCATTCGGGTTAGCATCTTTCGGTGTCCGGAGAATGCAGGTCGAACAGCGGCGCCGACGAGTCGGTGAACGCTGCGTCGTCGGCGCTCAACGCCTTCCTCGAGCGGCTCATCGATCTGAGCCGGCCCGAGGCGCTGGAGAGTCTGGCGGCAAGCGAGGTCACGTTCTCGCAGCTCCGGATCCTCTCCACGCTTGCATGCCAGCCCGGGCCGATGCCGGTCAACGCGATCGCCGATCACGTTCAGCTGTCCCTCGCGGCCGCCGGCCGGACGGTGGACAAGCTGGTGACCGGAGGTCTCGTCGACCGTCGAGAGGACCCGTCCGACCGTCGGGTCAAGCGCATCTCCCTCACCGACGCGGGCCGGCGCTACCTCGAGACCCATCTGGCCGTGAAGCGCGGGACCATCCGGCACTTCGTCGCCAACCTGCCCGCCGACATGCGCGACAACCTCTGCGCGGCACTGCGTCCCATCGTCGACGACGGCGTCGACCATTTCTGTCTGCCCACCGACGGACGGCAGGCCTCGTGACTCCCCTCTCCTACCTCGTCGCTCCCTGATCTCTGACCACCGACCCTCACGGGGTCGAACGAGCCCACAGACTTCTCTGCCGCGGATGGCCGCGGCACGCCCATTTCTCGCCCGACCGATAGGAACACGCGAATGACCTCATCCACAGGTGGCCATCTGCACGACGGCCCACCCGACACCAAGCTGGACCGTCACGTCCTGCTGGTCGCCGGCGTGGTCGTGCTCGGCGCGATCATGTCGATCCTCGACGTCACCGTGGTGGCGGTCGCCCAGAACACCTTCCAGCAGGAGTTCGGCACCGACGCCGCGGGCGCCGCCTGGACCGCGACCGGTTACACCCTGGCACTGGCGGCGGTGATCCCGTTGTCGAGTTGGGCGGCATCGCGTTTCGGCACCAAGCGCGTCTACCTCGTCTCGCTGGTCCTGTTCACCGTGGGTTCGGTGTTGTGCGCGCTGGCGCCGAACATCGGCATGCTCGTGGCCTTCCGCGTGATCCAGGGACTCGGCGGCGGCATGCTGATGCCGATCGGCATGATGATGCTGACCAAGGCGGCCGGTCCCGAGCGGGTCGGTTCGGTCATGGCCGTGCTCGGTATCCCGATGCTCCTGGGTCCGATCTCGGGCCCGATCCTCGGCGGCGTCCTCATCGAGCAGCTGAGCTGGCACTGGATCTTCCTGATCAACGTCCCGATCGGCATCATCGCGCTGGTTTACTCGTGGATCGTCCTGCGCGATGACGCGGAGACCAGCCGCCCCTCGATCGACGTCGTCGGTCTGTTGCTCCTGTCGCCGGGGCTCGCGTTGTTCCTGTTCGGTATCTCCTCGAGCGCCGAGCACCGCACGTTCGTCACGGCATCGGTTCTGGTGCCGACCATCATCGGTGCACTGCTGATCGTGGCCTTCATCGTGCACGCCCTGCGCAAGAAGAACCCGCTGCTCGACCTGCGGCTCTTCGCGAACCGCACACTGAGCATCTCCGTCATCACGATGGTGCTGTTCATGGTCGCGTTCTTCGGTGCGGCGCTGCTGTTCCCGCAGTACTTCATCGGCGTGCGCGGCGAGTCCACGTTGACCGCCGGTCTGCTGCTGGCCCCGCAGGGCATCGGCGCCATGCTCACCATGCCGATCGCCGGCCGTCTCACCGACAAGATGGGTCCGGGCAAGTTCGTGCTCGCCGGCATCGTCCTGATCGTGCTGGGTCTGAGTACGTTCATGTTCCTCGGCGCCGAGACCTCGTACTGGCTGATCTGCGGTTCGCTGTTCGTGCAGGGTCTCGGCATGGGCATGACGATGATGCCGATCATGTCCGCGGCTCTCGCGACACTCAGCAACCCGCAGGTCCCGGACGGTTCGACGCTGCTGAACGTCATCCAGCAGTCGGCCACGTCGATCGGTACGGCCGTCATCTCGGTGATCCTGGCCAGCAGTCTGGCGAGCCGACCCGAGGCGGGACTGGCGATCATGGCGAACACCTCCGACGATCCGCTGCCGCCGGGCGTGCCGAACCCGTTGCCGGAGTCGTTCTTCGAGACGGCCGCGGACGTGTTCTCGAGTACGTTCACCATCTCGGTGGTCCTGATCGTCCTCACCCTGATCCCCGCGTTCTTCCTGCCCCGCAAAAAGATCGCGTCGCCTCTCACCGAAGAGGACATGGACCGCGGTCCGATCATGATGCACTGATCATCGCCTGCTGATCGCAAACCAAAGCCCCACCGACTCCCGGGTCGATGGGGCTTTGTGGTTTCGACAAGCTCAACCAGCGGAAGGTGAGCTCGACCAGCGGAAGGTGAGCTCAACCAGCGGAAGGGTGAGCTCAACCAGCGGAAGGTGAGCTCAACCAGCGGAAGGTGAGCTCAACCAGCGGGAGTATCGAGCGCGCCCGACTGCTGCAGGATCCACGCGATCTCGAAGGCGACCTCTTCCCACTGCTTGTAGCGTCCGCTGACGCCGCCGTGGCCGGCGGACATCTCGGTCTTCAGCAGTACCGGGTTGTCCGAGGTGGTCTTCTCCTGCAGTCGCGCAACCCATTTCGCCGCCTCGGTGAACAGCACCCGGGTGTCGTTGAGCGAGGTCAAGGCGAGGATCGGCGGATACGGCTTCGCGTCGACGTTCTCGTACGGCGTGTAGGTCTTCATGTACTCGTAGACCTTCGGGTCGTGCAGCGGGTCACCCCACTCGTCCCACTCGATCACCGTGAGGGGCAACGACGGATCGAGGATCGAGTTCAGCGCGTCGACGAACGGCACCGACGCCAGGATCCCGTTGAACAACTCGGGCGCGAGGTTCGCGACCGCACCCATCAGCAATCCGCCCGCGGACCCGCCCTCGGCGACCATCTGCTGCGGTGTCGTCCACCCGGTGTCGACGAGATGCCGTCCTGCGGCGACGAAGTCGGTGAAGGTGTTCCGCTTGCTGAGTTCCTTGCCGTTCTCGTACCAGTAGCGCCCCATCTCCCCACCGCCGCGGATGTGGGCGAGGACGAAGACCATGCCGCGATCGAGCATCGACAGTCGCGCCACCGAGAAGTACGGGTCGATACTCGCCTCGTAGGAGCCGTAGCCGTAGAGGAGCAGGGGCGCCGGCTTGGCGGCGTCGGTTTCCTTGCGCCGCACCACCGACAGCGGGATACGGGTGCCGTCCTCGGCGACGGCCCACTCCCGCGACTGCACGTAGTCGGCCGGGTCGTAACCACCGAGCACGGGCTGCCGCTTGAGCAGGGTCCGCTCGCCGGAGGCGACGTCGAGCTCGATCAGTTCCGCCGGTTCGATGAAACTGCCGTATCCGATGCGGAGCCTCGGGGCACGCCATTCCGGGTTGGCGCCGAGGCCCGCGGAGCTGAGCTCCTGGTCGAAGGTCACCTCGTGGAAATCCGATTCGACCGGGATGCCGTCGATCTGCCGCAGATCGGCGATGGCGAGACGCGGCAACGCATCTCGGCGGTAGGACAGGACCAAGTAGTCGGCGAAGGCGTCCAGGTCCTCGATCCGGCGTTGCGGATCGTGCGCGATCAGCGGACGACGGGCCGACAAGTCGGCGACCGGCGCGAGATCGATCGCGAAGTTCTCCGCCTTCTGCCCGTCGCGGACTTCGTTGTGCACGATGACCAGATAGTCCTCGCCACCGATGACGGCGTGCTCGACGCTGTACTCGACACCGTCGATCCGCGGTGCGACGCTGCGGAATTCACCCGTCGGATCGTCGGCGGCGAGCAGATAGCTCTCCGAGGTGATCTTGGACCCGACGCCGATGACGAGGTACTTGTCGCTCCGGGTGGTGCCCATCCCGACCCAGAACCGCTCGTCGGGCTCGTGGAATACCTTGACGTCGGCAGTCCCGGCACCGATGTCGTGGCGCCACACCGTGTCCGGGCGCCAGGCGGCGTCGACCGTCGAGTAGAAGACGTGCCGGGCGTCCGCCGACCACACCGCACCCCCCGACGTGTCGCGAACCTCGTCGGGGAGCAGTTCCCCGGTGCGAAGGTCTTTGACGCGCAGGGTGTATCGCTCGTCCCCGACGATGTCGATGCTGTAGGCGAGCCAGTTGCCGTCGTCGCTGACGGTCAGCGCCCCGAGACTGAAGAAATCGTGACCCTCCGCCTCGACGTTGGCGTCGAGCAGGATCTCCTCGCCGGGCAGCGGGTCGTCGCCCACCTCTGGCGGGGTCCAGTCGTCCTCGGACCGGATCGGGCACCGGCACGACGTCGAGTACTGCTTGCCCTCATGGGTTCGCCCGTAGTACCAATGCCGCCCGCGCCGGTTGGGCACCGACATGTCGGTTTCCTTGGTGCGGCTCTTGATCTCACCGAAGATCTGCGTGCGCAGGTCCGCCAGCTGCGCGGTGTGTGATTCGGTGAAGGCGTTCTGCGCCTCCAGGTAGGCGATGACCTCCGGATCGTCCTTGTCGCGCAACCATTCGTAGTCGTCGACGAAGGTGTCACCGTGGTGGGTGCGTTCGGTGGGCACCTTTTTGGCCACCGGCGCGGTGACCGGAGCGGCGTTCATGATGGTCTTCTCGTCGGTCATCAGATCACCTCTGCGTCGGGCCAGTCCGCGAAGGACTTTCGCGAGATCCATTCGTAGGCATCGATATAGCGCTGCCTCGTACGGTCGACGACGTCGTCGGGCAACGGCGGCGGCGCTTCATCGGACGCCCGGTCCCACCCGGATTCGGCACCGGTGAGCCAGTTCCGCACGATCTGCTTGTCGAAGCTGGGCTGCACCTTGCCGGCCTCGTAGGTGGCGGCCTCCCAGTACCGCGACGAGTCGGGGGTGAGCACCTCGTCGGCCAGGACGAGTTCGCCGTCGGCCCCGCGGCCGAACTCGAACTTGGTGTCGGCGAGGATGATTCCGCGCTCGGCGGCGACGGCGGCGCCGCGCGCGTAGATGTCGAGGGTGGCCGATCGCAGCGCCTGCGCCAACTCCTCCCCCTCCTGCTCGACGACCCGCTCGAAACTGATGTTCTCGTCGTGCTCACCCTGCTCGGCCTTGGTGGCCGGCGTGAAGATCGGTTCGGGGAGCTTGCTCGCCTCCGACAGTCCCGCCGGCAGTTCGACACCACACACCGACCCGGTCGCCTGGTAGTCGAGCAGGCCCGACCCGGTCAGGTAGCCGCGGGCGACGCATTCGACCTGCACCATCGGCAGTCGACGGACCACCATCGACCGGCCCACGACCGACGCCGGGATCCGTTCGTCGGTGGGGCCGCCGGCCAGGTGGTTGGGCACCCCGAGTTCGTCGAACCAGTAGAAGCTCATCGCCGTCAGGATGCGCCCTTTGTCGGGGATCGCGGGACTGAGGATGTGGTCGTAGGCCGAGATCCGGTCGGACGCCACCAGCAACAGGGTGTCGGCGTCGATCTCGTAGATCTCGCGGACCTTCCCCGACGCCAGATGACGGTAGGACTGCAGTTCAGGACGCATGGACTCGACCCTAGAGGGTGAGGTGACCCCGCGGGGCGGCAGGGACCACCCGTCCGGCCGTGGGCCCCGGGGTCTGCGATCCTGGACCGATGAGCGAGCCGCACATCACCATCACCTACTGCACGCAGTGCAACTGGCTGCTGCGGGCGTCGTGGATGGCCTCGGAACTGCTGAACACCTTCGGCACCGAGATCGGCTCGGTGACCCTCGTCCCTGGCACGGGCGGGGTGTTCGCCATCGACGTCGACGGCACCCAGATCTGGGAACGCAAGCGCGACGGCGGCTTCCCCGGTGCTCCCGAACTCAAGCGTCGCGTGCGCGACACCGCCCTCCCGGACTGGAACCTCGGCCACTCCGACGTCAGCGCGCCGGAGTGACCCCGTTCCCTAATCCGAGGAGCCGCACATCACTGCTCCCTGAGGTGTGAGGAGCGAAAGCGACGAGCCACGAAGGGCTCGCGAGACACCTCACCAGGCCCTTCGTGGCTCGCTTCGCTCGCACCTCAGGGAGCAGATGGGGTCGCTTTCCTCGCACCTCAGGGAGCAAATGGGGTCGCGCTCCTCGCACCTCAGGGAGCAGGGGGTAGCAGGCACTCCGACGTCACCGCGCCGAAGTGAGATGGCGGAGAGCTACAGGATTGGCGCCGGCGAGTAGCCCGCGGCGTTGGGGTACTGCCCGATGATCTTCTCCGCGGCCGCGATGACGTCGGCGACCTGCTGTTCGGCGGCACCGACGAAGGCCGTCTTGTCGGCCAGCAACGCGTCGAGCTGCGCGCGGTCGAGCGGGATGCGGTCGTCGGCGGCGAGCCGGTCGAGGAGGTCGGGTTCGCGTCCCTCCTCCCGCATGGCGAGCGCGACCGCGACCGCGTTCTCCTTGATCGCCTCGTGCGCGGTCTCCCGCCCGACGCCGGCGCGCACCGCGGCCATCAGGACCTTGGTGGTCGCGAGGAACGGCAGATAACGGTCGAGTTCGTTGGCGATCACGGCCGGGTAGGCGCCGAACTCGTCGAGCACCGTCAGGAAGGTCTCCATCAGTCCGTCGATCGCGAAGAACGCGTCGGGCAGGGCCACGCGACGGACGACCGAGCAGAAGACGTCGCCCTCGTTCCACTGCGCGCCCGCCAGTTCGGCGGCCATCGAGCCGTATCCGCGGAGTACGACCGCGAGCCCGTTGACGCGTTCGCAGCTGCGGGTGTTCATCTTGTGCGGCATCGCCGAGCTGCCGACCTGACCGGGCTGGAAGCCCTCGGTGACCAGCTCGTGGCCCGCCATCAGCCGGATGGTGTGGGCCAGCGACGACGGCGCGGCCGCCAGCTGCACGAGTGCCGACACCACGTCGTGGTCGAGCGACCGCGGATAGATCTGGCCGACCGAGGTGAACGAGCGGGCGAACCCGAGGTGATCGGCGACCCGGCCCTCGAGGTCGGCGAGCTTCACCGCGTCGCCGCCGAGCAGGTCGAGCATGTCCTGCGAGGTGCCCATCGGCCCCTTGATCCCGCGCAGCGGGTAGCGGTCGATGAGTTCGCGCAACCGGGTGAGCGCGATCATCAGCTCGTCGGCGGCCGAGGCGAACCGCTTGCCGAGCGTGGTGGCCTGGGCGGCAACGTTGTGACTGCGTCCGGCCATCACCGTCGACGAGTAGTCGGCGGCGCGTGCGACGATGCGCGCGAGCACTGCCACGCCGTGGGCGTGGACGTGTTCGAGCGAACGCAGGATCTGCAGCTGCTCGACGTTCTCGGTGAGGTCGCGGCTGGTCATGCCCTTGTGGATCTGCTCGTGGCCGGCCAGGGCGTTGAACTCCTCGATCCGGGCCTTCACATCGTGGCGGGTGACCCGTTCACGCTCGGCGATGGATGCGAGATCGACCTGGTCGACGACGCGCTCGTAGTCGGCGATGGCGTCGGCCGGTACGTCGATGCCGAGGTCGCGCTGCGCCTTGAGGACCGCGATCCACAGTCGCCGTTCGAGCTCGATCTTGGTGCTCGCCGACCACAGTTCGGCGAGATCGGCGGAGGCATAGCGGCTGGCCAGGACGTTGGCGATGACGGGCTTCGACACCCGGTCAGTGTAGGTCGCGGCCGTCGCGATCCTCAAAACCCGGAGAGGGCCGCGCACACGCGGTCAGAACGCGATGCACGCCCCGTTGGACCCGTAACCCTGTCGCACGCGGACGAACGTCGGCGCCGACACCTTCCCGTTCTGCACGGCATACAGATACTTGTCACCGGTCCGGTGCGGCACCCAGGTGGTCGAGGCGAGCGCACCCTGCGGCAGGTCGCGTCCGACGAAGCGCGGCGGCAGACCCGCCTTGACCTCGAAGAACTCGACCCAGCCGGACGAGTTGACCGCCACGGTCAGCGGATAGGTGCAGCCGGTGCCGTAGACCGCCGAGGAGAACGGGACCGACGCATCGACCCGCCCGGCCGGCGCGGCCTGCGCTGTCGGGGCGACGAACGCCGTCGCTGCCATGACGGCCGCGCCGAGCGCGGCCCCGACTCCCACCATCCATCGTCTCGCTGACACGCGATCCCCTTCCCCGTCGGTGACCTGACGCCCCATCGTGTCATCGCCGCGTCCACCGCGCGGTGAGTTCGCGAGGTTCGGCCCGGACACTCCGTCCGGTCACTCCCGTGGGGCGAGGACGTCGACGACGTCGAGCAGGGCGTCGCGCACCGCGTCGACCGGTCGTACGGCCGTCTGGGACAACGCTCCCACGATCGCTCCGTCCTCGATGCCGATCAGTTGCGCGATGTGCGCCGGATCGGCGACCCGGTGCGACTTCACCAAGACCTCGCAGTGGTGGAACGCCAGCGATTGCCCCCGGCTCGCGACGACCTCGCGCAGAAGCGGATACCGGGCCGCGAGCGCGATCATCTCGTACCGCGCGGACAGTTGCTGGAGGGTGGTGTCGGAACCGACGAAGACGTCGGCGAGGGCACCCGCCGTCGCCGTGCTGCCCCGGTGCCGGCGCGGAAGAGCGTTGCAGCGGGCGGCGACTGCGGTCTCGTCGTGCGCGCACAGATAGGCGGCGGCCTCGGCCATCAGGTCGTCGAGGGAACCGAAGTAATAGGTGGTCGACGCCAGCGGTAGTTGCGCGCGCTCGGCCACCGCGCGATGACGCACCGCATCGAAGCCTCCTTCGAGCAGCAACTCGCCGGCAGCCTCGATCAGTCGAGACCGCCGCCGCGCACCCTTCGGTGTCGCCGCCGAGGTCATCATGGGAGTCAATGCTGCCAAAGGGCCGGTACCGTCGTATCGCTTTCACCAAAGCGATACACGCCCAGGCGGATTCCCGTATAAGCCCGCTGACCTCGGCGGAATGCCCGACGGCGGTCGGCCGTCAGTCGGACGTCGGACAGAGGGGTACGACGACCACACCCGCGGTTACCGTGACCTCATGCAGTTCGACGGCCTCCATGCTGTCGCCGATTACGCGGCGCTCTACACCTGTCTGCGGCAGGTCGCGTTCGCCGACTTCCTGCGCGAACGGCTCGGTAGCTTCGAGTCGCGCTGCGACCCGGCGGAGCGGTCCGTCGTCTTCACCTCGACGGCCTCGTCCGACCCGGACGGGCACCGCGACTGTGTCCGTTCACGTGCCACCCTGATCGCGGTCATCGAATCGGACGCGATCGTGTGGGGGTGGGCCCATCCTCGCGGCGAACCGGCGGGTCCAGCCGCCGCGCTGCGCGACGTCGGCGCCCGATTCGGCGTCGATGATTTCGCCGTTCCCCGGGTGTCGTTGCCGCCCAGCCTCTCTCGCGACCAGATCGCCGACTACCGGACGCAGGCGATCGACATCGTGGCCGCGGCCGCGGTCGAGAGCACCGGGATCAGTCCGTACTGGACGGCACAGCACGACGACGGGGATCTCGCGGTGTACCTCCTCGACGACGTCGCGCTGCCCGAACCGACCTTCGCCGACTTCGCCACCACGATGCCGACGGTGATGAGATCACTTGCGGTCAACGATCATCGGGTCGCGATCCACGGGATGGCCGCGCGACGCGGCTGGCACATCAGCTGGCGCACCGGCTCCGACGGCGGCCGGTCGCCGATCTGCGACGTCACCGACGGCGAGTCGGTGGCGCACGTCGAGTTCGACCGGCGCGCGCGGCCCGTCGACTTCAGCTGTGAACTCGTCGGGCAGGCCTGAGACACTCGCCGTTCGCCCCACGCCGGCGTGCGGAACCGTGCGACGATCGGGACATGTCCCCCGACAGTCACGAGGACCCCGACATCACCCATCTCCGGCAGGCGATCGACCTCGCCGCCCGGGCCCGGACGCGCGGCGACCACCCGTTCGGCTCACTGCTTGTGGCGCCGGACGGCAGCGTGGTCGCCGAAGCGATGAATTCCGTGGACACCTCGGGTGACCCGACCGGGCATGCCGAGACGAACGTCGTCCGCGCGGTCGGGCACCTCGATCTCGACACGCGCGCCGAGCTGACGCTGTACACCAGCACCGAGCCGTGCGCCATGTGCGCCGGCGCGATCTACTGGGCCGGGGTCGGGACGGTCGTCTACGCGCTCGGCGAGGACGACCTGCGGGAGATGACCGGCGACGATCCCGCCAATCCCACGCTGGCGATGCCGTGCCGACGGGTCTTCGAGGCGGGCAGTCGGCCGATCGTGGTACGCGGTCCGTTCGCGATCGACGCCGCACACGAGGTCCACGACGGTTTCTGGCAGCACAGCTGAGAGGAATTCCTCACAACGGTGCGCGTCGGGAGCCATTCCGTTGCGGCGGGACGGGGGTCGGCCATTACCCTGTTGACTCGATGACCCGAGTGCCACCCCTCCCCAGCAATCCCGACGAACACGCCCGTGCGTTCGTCGGGCGTCGTGCTGTCCTGGCCGCCGGCCTCGGCGCCGCCGCCCTGGGGGTCGCCGCGTGCTCGGGGTCGACCCCGCCGACGTCGGTGGAGCCCCGCAAGCTCGAGGGTCGGGCCGACGATGAACTACCGGTCGAGGCGTCGCCGCCACCGGTCACCGGCGGCCCACCGCTGATCACCGGCAGCTTCCGCTCGGCGCGCATGGCCGGGCGTGACACGCGCTGGGCCGTCGCCCGGCCCAACGGGGTGACGGGCACCCTGCCCGTCGTCGTCGTGCTGCACGCGCTCAACACCAACGAGAAGTCGATCTTCGGGCCGAAGCTCGAGATGCAGTCGGTGATGCAGCAGTACGTCGACGCCGGGAACGCGCCGTTCGCGCTGGCCGCCGCCGACATCGGGCGCAACTACTACCACCGACGCACCGACGGCGCCGACGGGGGCGCGATGATCCTCGACGAGTTCCTGCCGATGCTCGCGAGCAACCCCGACCTGGACCTGTCCACCGAACGCATCGGCCTGTTCGGATGGTCGATGGGCGGGTACGGCGCGTTGCGCCTGGCGGCCATGCTGGGTTCGCCGCGTGTCGCCGCGGTCGCGGTCAGCTCCCCCGCGATGTGGGCCGACCCGCGCAACTTCCCGCCGCGCGCCTTCGACGGCCTCGCCGACTACCAGGCGAACTCGCTGTTCGGGGCCCAGCCGAAGTTCGCGAAGATCCCGCTGCTGATCAACATCGGCTCGAGCGACCAGTTCTACACCTACACACGGCAGTGGGCCGCCGGACTCCGGCCACCGGCGGCGTTCGGGACCGCGGCGGGTGGTCACACCAATCGCTACTGGCGCAGCGTCCTGCCCGAGCAGGTCGAGTTCCTCGGGCGGAACCTGGCGGTCTGAGTCGACCGTCATTCCCTATTTCGTTCTCGCTCAACCGATTTCGGTGAACGGGAACGAGGGAGCGAGACTCAGATGCTGATCCGGCCCTCGAGGGCGTTGCGGCCGATGTCGCGGCGGAAGTGCGAACCGGGGAGCTTGATGTTCGCGATCCGCGCGTAGGCCTGCTCGCGGGCTTCGGCGAGATCGGCGCCGGTGCCCACCACCGCGAGCACCCGCCCACCCGAGGAGACGACGGCGCCGTCGGCGTTGCGCGCGGTGCCGGCGTGCAGAACCCCGTCGGTGTCGGCACCGGTGATGAGGTCGCCGGTGCGCGGCTTGCCGGGGTAGTTCTCCGCGGCGACCACGACGGTGACCGCGGCCCCGTCGCGCCACTGCAGCGGCGGGAGGTCGGCGAGGGTGCCGGTGGCGGTCGCGTGCAGCGCCTGCCCGAGCGGCGATTCGAGCAGGGCCAGCACCGCCTGGGTCTCCGGATCGCCGAAGCGACAGTTGAATTCGACGACGGCGGGCCCGTCAGACCCGATCGCCAGACCGGCGTACAGCAGGCCGGAGAACGGGATGCCTCGTCGAACCATCTCGGCGGCAACGGGTTTGACGACCTCGTCGACGATGCGCGTGGTCATCTCGGCGGGCAGCCAGGGCAACGGCGTGTAGGCACCCATCCCGCCGGTGTTCGGTCCGGCGTCGTCGTCCCCGACGCGCTTGTGGTCCTGCGCGGGCAGCAGGGGCACCACGGTCTCGCCGTCGACGAGGCAGAACAGCGACACCTCCGGCCCGTCGAGGAAGCTCTCCAGCAGGACGGGGTGGCCGCTCTCGAGGCACTCGGCCGCGTGATCGCGGGCGACGTCGCGGTCGGCGGTGACGACGACGCCCTTGCCTGCGGCGAGTCCGTCGTCCTTGACCACCCAGGTCGGGCCGAAGCGGTCGAGCGCGGCGTCGAGCCGGGCGGGGTTGTCGACGATCTCGGCGTGGGCGGTCGTGACCCCCGCGGCCTTCATGACGTCCTTCGCGAACGCCTTCGACCCCTCGATCTGCGCGGCCTCGGCACTCGGACCGAAGGTCGCGATGCCGGCCGCGCGCAGGGCGTCGGCGACCCCGAGGACCAGGGGCACCTCGGGACCGATGACCACGAGGTCGGCGCCGATCTCGCGTGCCAGCGCGACGACCGCGTCGCCGGAGACGGCGTCGACGGGATGGTTCGTGGCGATCGACGAGGTGCCGGCGTTGCCCGGGGCGACGTGCAGGTCGGTGACCGCCGGATCGTTCGCCAGACCGATGAGGAGGGCATGTTCGCGGCCGCCCGAGCCGATCACGAGTACGCGCACGTCCATGACTCTAAACGCCGGTACCCGTGACCGCCCAAACGGTGTCGGCGCCGGTCAGCTCGTGGGCTGGGTGAGGTCGTACAGGGTCACGCCGTCGACGGTTGCGGCGGTGAAGTTCTCCTGCACCCAGGTGCTGATCTGCGACGACGGTTGCGACGAGTTGCCGCCCATGCCGCCCCCCATACCGGGACCAGAACCGCCACCGATGAAGTAGTGGATCTTCTTCGCGGCCACGAGCTGCTGGAATTCGGCCAGGGTCGGCGACGGATCGCTGCCGTTGAATCCGCCGATCGGCATCACCGAGTGTCCGGTCTCGAGCTGGTAGCCCGACGCCGACATCGAGCCCACGGCAGCTGCGACCCACGTGTACTCGTCGGCGTCGGCGGTGAGCCTGTCCACGAGCGCCGCCGACGGCGTCGAACCACGGAGCAGTCCCCCGGCGGCTCCGTCGCCACCGCGACCGCCCCCATCCTGTTGACCCATACCGGGCATCCCCTGCCCGGGTGCTCCCGATCCCTGCGGTGGCATGCCGGGCATGCCCCGTCCGCCGGGTCCACCCGGGCCACCTCGTCCACCCGGCCCACCGCCACCGGGACCGAATTCGCCCTCGACGCGCGGTCCGGCGGTGATGATGGATCCGCTCTTCTCGGTCGCGATGGTGTCGACGGTGTAGGCGACCGGCCCGGCCAGGCCCGCCATGATGGCCCCGATGAGCGCTGCGGCCGCGACGGTCCGACGCTGGGTGAAGACCATGGCCACCGCGGCGAGGAGTCCCACGACGAGGACCGCGTATCGCAGCCACGGCACGAAGTCGGGTGTGCGATCGAGCAGGACGAAGCCCCAGATCGCGGCGGCCGCGACGGAGATCCCGAGCGCGATCCGCACCCACAGCCGGTCCCGGTGCGACCAGCACACCGCCGCGCCGCCGGCGACGACCGCGGCGACCGCGGGAGCCAGTGCCGCCGTGTAGTACTGATGGAAGATCCCGGCCATGAAGCTGAAGACACCCATCGTGACCAGCAGCCACAGCGCCCAGACGACCAGATACGCACGGCGCGGGTCGGTTCGTCGGGCCCTGCCGATCAGTACGAGTGCCACGGCGGCGAGGATCAGGCCGGTCGGGATGAGCCAGGCGATCTGACCGCCCTGCGCGGGTTCGAACATCCGCAGCCAGCCGGTCTCGCCCCACGCGCCGCCCCCGCCTCCGGGGCCACCCGGTCCACCGCCCATGCCCTCCATCGCGTTTCCCCCACCACCGGGGACGACGGCGCCGGTCTCGTTGCCGTTGAGCCGGCCCAGGCCGTTGTAACCGAGGGTCAGCTCGAGGATCGAGTTGTTCTGCGAGCCACCGATGTACGGACGCGACGATGCGGGCCACAGCTCGACGGCCAGAATCCACCAGCCCGCGCTGACGATCATCGCGCCGAGCGCGGCGAACAGTTGTCCGATCCGGCGCAACCAACCACGCGGCCCGAACGCGAGGTAGGTGATCGCCAGCGGGGGCACGATCAGCATGACCTGGAGTTGCTTGGTGAGGAAACCGAAGCCGACGAACACGCCGGTCAGGATCAACCACCGCCAGCGACCGTCCTCGAGTCCCTTCATCATCGACCAGACCGCGGCGATCATCAGCAGGATGAGCAGCGCCTCGGGGTTGTCGAAGCGGAACATCATCGCCGCGACCGGGGTCACCGCGAGGGTCACCCCCGCGACGATGCCGGCCCAGTGGCCGAAGTACTTCCGGGTGATCAGGTAGAGCAGCGCCACCGAGGCGACGCCCATCAGCGCCTCGGGCACCAGGATCGACCACGAGTTGACCCCGAAGATCCGGGCGCTGAGACCCGGAATCCACAGCGAGGCAGGCGGTTTGTCGACCGTGATGGAGTTCGCCATGTCCGACGACCCGAAGAACCACGCCTTCCACGACTGGGAACCGGCCTGGATCGCAGCCGAGTAGAAGGAGTTGGCCCACCCGTTGATCGACAGGTTCCACAGATAGGCCACCGTGGTGCCGACCAGTAGCGCCGCCAGCGAGAGACGTTCCCAGATGGCACTTTTCGCCGGTGAACGCGTCACTCCTAGGGAGTCTGCGGGCGCAACGGAGCCCGCCGGGGAGACGAGGGTGGTACTCATGCGGCAACCTCCGTGTGGTGAGCGGGTGCCTTGCGGAACACCCAGCGGAGACCGACGAACCGGGTGAGCGTCGCCACCAGGTTCGCGATCACCAGGATCATCAGTTCGATGTGTTTGGTCGCGTCGGGGGCGACGGTGTGGAGAACGAACAACGCACCCGAGGTGACGACCCAGCCGAAGAGGAAGACGCCGAGGCCGAAGAGCTGGTGACGCAGGGCGTTGTCGCGTCCGCGGATGCCGAAGCTGAAGCGCCGGTTGGCGGCGGTGTTGAGGACCGCGGTGATCGCGAGGGCGACCACGTTCGAGATCTGGGCGCCGAGGAACGAGTGCAGCGCGAGGAACAGCACCGCATAGGCAAGCGTCGAGGCCACGCCCACCACGCAGAAGCGGGCGAGCTGCCCGACCATGCCCGTCGGCACCCCGTCGAGCTGTGGTCCCGCGGCCCGGTCGCGGCCGATGGAGGCGCGTAGCTGGGCGATCGGCAACCGGCCCATCGCGAGTGCGAGCCCCACGCGCGCACAGCCTTTCAGATCCGCGATCGCGGTCGGCACGATGTCGACGGTGCTGTCGGGGTCGTCGACCCAGTCCACCGGCACCTCGGCGATCCGCAGACCGATCTGTTCGGCGAGGACCAGGAGCTCGGTGTCGAAGAACCAACCGGTGTCGGCGACGAACGGCAGCAGTTCGCGGGCGATGTCGGTGCGCATGGCCTTGAATCCGCACTGCGCATCGGAGAACCGGGCGCCCATCGCAGTGCGCAGCATCAGGTTGTACGAGCGGGAGATGAACTCGCGCTTGGGTCCTCGGACCACGCGTGCGGAGCGGTTGAGGCGCGTCCCGATCGCGATGTCGGAGTGCCGCGACACCAGCGGGGCGATGAGCGGCATCAGGGCGTTGAGGTCGGTCGAGAGGTCGACGTCGCAGTACGCGACGATCTCGGCGTCGCTGTGCTGCCACACCGCGCTCAGCGCGCGTCCGCGGCCCTTCTGTTCGAGGTGGACGACGCGAACGCCCTCGAGTTCACCGGCCAGTGCCACGGCGATCTCGAGGGTCTCGTCGGTGCTGGCGTTGTCGGCGACGGTGATCCGCGACGCGTACGGCACATGCGCGCGCAGGTGGTCGGCCAGACGACGCACCGACGACGCGAGGTCGGCCTGTTCGTTGTAGACGGGGACCACGATGTCGAGTACCGGATTCGGTGTGGAGCTGTCGGCGAGGGTGTACATGAGTGCCGTGTCGCCCGGCGGTGCTTCTGGGATCATGCCGACGACTCTCGGTCCCCAGGCTCCCGTCACTCTGCGTGCGAGCTGCCAGGTTCCTGTGAACGCATGCGCCCTGTGATCGGGGCGTGTGGACAGACCATGTCAGCGTGTCCGACGGCGCCACTACATTGGGGCGCATGGCCGCAACCCTCGCCCCGGACCAGCTGACCGCCGCCAACCGCGTCATCACCAGCCTGGCCGGTGAGGGCGCCGCGCTGCGTGACGACCAGCTCCGGGCCGTGACCGCGCTGGCCGGCCGCCCCGCCGACCCCACCGAACGCGGTGCGCGGGTCCTGGTGGTCCAGGCGACCGGGTGGGGCAAGTCGGCGGTCTACTGGTCGGCGACCGCGATCATCCGCTCGGGCGGTGGCGGGCCGACGCTGATCGTGTCCCCGCTGTTGTCCCTAATGCGCGACCAGGTCGCCGCCGCCGCCCGCGGCGGGTTGTCGGCGGCCACCCTCAACTCGTCCAACGTCGACGAGTGGTCGATGATCGAGGCACAGCTGCGCGCCGGCGACCTCGACGTCCTGCTCGTGTCGCCGGAGCGGCTCGCCAACCCGGGCTTCGGCCGCCGGGTCCTCGACGCCCTCGCCGGCAACCTGGGTCTGCTCGTCATCGACGAGGCGCATGCGGTCTCCGACTGGGGTCACGACTTCCGCCCCGACTACCGCCGTGTCGCCGACGTGCTACGCACCGTCAACCCGACGACGCCCGTCCTGGCCACCACCGCCACCGCCAACGGCCGTGTGACCGAGGACGTCGCTGCCCAGCTCGACGCCGGGGCCGGCGGTGAGCCCACCCTCGTCCTCCGCGGCCCGCTGGCGCGAAAGTCTCTGCACCTCAACGTCCTCGACGGCCTCTCCCCGGTCCAGCGGTACGGGTGGGTGGCCCAGGCGCTGCCGGCCCTGCCGGGGTCGGGCATCGTGTACGTGCTGACCGTCGCCGACGCCGACCGCCTGGTCGAGGCCATCCGGGCGGTCCACGGTGACTCCGTCGCGGTGGCGGCCTACACCGGCCAGCTCGACGCCGACCGCCGCCACGAACTCGAAGACGCGTTGCTGCGCAACGAGGTCAAGGCCCTCGTCGCGACGTCGGCGCTCGGAATGGGTTATGACAAACCCGATCTCGGATTCGTCGTGCATGTCGGGTCCCCGCCGTCGCCGGTCTCCTACTACCAGCAGGTCGGCCGTGCCGGACGCGCCCTCGACGACGCCGTCGTGATGCTCTTGGCGTCACAGACCGACGATCGGATCTGGGACCACTTCGCCACCGCGACGATCCCCGACCCGGACAAGATGCGAGATCTGCTCGGCGCGCTGGAGTCCGCGGACGAGCCGCAGTCGGTGGTGCAGCTCGAGGCTGCCACCCGATTCCGGCGCACCCGAATCGAATTGATGCTCAAGCAGCTGGCGGTCGACGGCGTCACCGACCGAACCCCAGACGGGTGGGTTGTCACGGGCAAGCCCTGGACCTACGAGTCCGAGCACTACGAGGGCATCCTCGCCGTGCGCCGTCGGGAGGCCGACATCATGCGCGCCTACATCGCGGGGCGCACCTGTTTGATGCGGCTGCTGACCGAATCACTCGACGACCCGCAGGCCGCGGACTGCGGTCGCTGCTCGGTCTGCCGGGGCGCCCTCAGCGAAGGACTCCCCGATTCGGTCGACGCCGAGATCGTCCGCACCGTGACCTCGACGCTGCGTCGCAAGGCCCAGACCCTGGACCCCCGCAAGATGTGGCCGGGCGGCGAATTCGGCCGTCGCGGAAGGATTCCCGCCGATCTCCTGGCCGAGCCAGGTCGTGTCCTGGCCCATGCCGACGCCCCGGAGTGGGTCGAGGTGCTGGCCGCGGCCCGCAACGGCGACGAGCGCGCGCTCGCCGAGTTGAGCGACGCCGCGGTTGCGACGCTGGCCGCGTGGGTGCGCGACACCGGTATCCGGGCCGACGTCATCGTGTCGCTCCGGCTGACCGGCACCGTCCTGGCCGAGACCCTGGCCGACCACCTGCGGAAGGTCGGGAAACGCGAGGGCGACAGCTTTTCCGTGCGCATGGGCGATCCGCCCACCGACGCGACCGGCGCGGTCGAGGCCGCGTACTGGCGCGACCACCTCGGCGACCCGCCCGACGTCGCGGGCCGCGCCGTGCTGCTCGTGGTCGACGCCAACGGCTCGGGCTGGCCGATCACCCTGGCCGCCGCCGCCCTCCGCGAGGCCGGCGCCACCGCGGTGCTACCGCTGCTGATCCACCGGACGGTGTGAGCCCTCCGCAAACCCACCCCTTTTCGGCATACCCAGCACCCTGACGAGGGGTGGGTTCGCCGAAAAGTGGTGGGTTTGCCGGACGGTCGGGTCAATCGGCGACGTACTCGCCGTACCCGAGCGACCGGAGGCTGGCGCGGATCTTCTCGGCCGCGGCGTCGAGGTCCTCGGGGCGGGCGTTCTTGTTCGCGTTCGCGAGGTCGAAGGTCTGCATCGAGAGCGCCGGGAACACGTGGACGTGCACGTGCGGGACTTCGAGGCCGGCGATGAGCAGGCCCATCCGCGGCGCGTCGAAGGCGTCCTTCACCGCGCGACCCACGTTCTGCGCGACGGCGCTGAGGTGCGCGAACGCGGCGGTGTCCATCTGCTCCCAGTGGTCGACCTCGGCGCGGGGAACCACCAGGACGTGACCGGGCGTGACCGGTTCGATCGTGAGGAACGCGACCGCCTCGCCGTCCTTCCAGACGAATCGACCGGGGAGATCGCCATTAATGATCATGCTGAAGACCGATGCCATGGGCCGAGTCTAGGTGGTGCGGGCGTCGCCACGGTGACGCTGCGGTCGACGGCGAGTGTTGTCCCGGGATGTCGGGGGTCCATGACATTCTTTTCGGTGTGAGTGGGCCAGAATCATCCCGGGCAGGACGCACCTCCCGAGCCGTCGTCGGATCCAGCGACGTCCTGGCCCGCGCCCAACGGTTCCCCCGCCTCCGGTACATGGGGTCGAAGTACCGGCTGCTGCCCCACCTCGAACGCACCTTCGCCGAGATCGGCGGGTCCACCGCGGTCGACGCGTTCTCCGGTTCCGGAGTCGTGTCCTATCTGCTGAAGGCGCAGGGCTTCGAGGTCGTCAGCAACGACTTCCTCAACTTCCCGCACATCATCACCCGCGCGTCGGTGGCCAATTCGAGTGTCCGGCTCGAGCCGGAACTGATCGAGGCCATCTGCGGTCCGCCCGCCGACGATCGCGACTACATCTCGCGGACCTTCGACGGGCTGTACTTCACCACCGAGGACCGTGCGTTCCTGGACTCCGCGTGGTCGCACATCGACGCACTGCGCGGTTACCGACGCGATCTCGCGATCGCCGCCCTCGTTCTCTCGGCCGCCCGCAAACAGCCCCGTGGCGTGTTCACCTTCACCGACTCGACGCGTTACGCCGACGGTCGTCGCGACCTGACGATGTCGCTGCGCGACCACTTCCGTCTGCGGGCGGCCGCGGACTACAACGCCACCGTGTTCAGCAACGGACGCAACAGCCGGAGCGTGCAGGGCGACATCTTCGACCTCGAATTACCCTGGGCAGCACCGGACCTCGTGTACCTCGACCCCCCGTATGCCCCGCCGACCGACGACAACGACTACATCAAGCGCTACCACTTCCTCGAAGGCCTGTCGGCCTACTGGCGCGGGATGAGCATCATGGAGAACACCAAGACCAAGAAGCTGCCGAAACGCTTCACGCCGTTCGCCTACAAGCGGACCATCGAGGACGCGCTGCTGCGTACCTTCGAGCATTTCGAGGACGCCGGCGCCATCGTGCTGTCGTACTCGTCGAATGCGTTGCCGGGCAAGGACCGAATCGTCGACCTGCTCGGGAAGGTCAAGCCGTCGGTGGAGGTCATCGCGATCGACCACAAGTACAGCTTCGGCACCCACGCGGCGGCGACCCGCCGCGACGTGAGCGAGTACCTGTTCATCGGCCGGGACTGAGTGGACGACTTTCCACGATGAGCACCGCGGGCGACTTCGACGACTATCTGCAATCGTTGGGACGGTTGACCTCTCACGTCGACCCCACCGCGTCGACGCCGGAGGCCGAGCGGATCACCCAGGCCACGGCGCGTCTCGGTGAACTGCTCGACACCGACATCGCGGGACTGGCGGCGTGGGTGCGTGACAACCCCACCGATGTCCCCGTACTGGGGCTCGCCGTCGGGCTGTCCCAGGAGAAGCTGAAGAACGCCCTACGCGACCGGTTCGACACCAGTGGGTGGCATGCATTGGCGCGCGCACAACCGGTCGAGCTGGTGACCTGGCTCGACACCGAATTCGACCTGGTCCGCATGTTGCGCACCCAGCTGTCCCGCACGTTCACCTTCGCCGACATTCTCGTGGCCCGCGCCGGCACCCGCGCCACCGCCACCCGCGCGGGCGCGTCGGGCCGGCGTGTCGAGGACGAGATCGAGGACATCGCCCGCGACATCGGCCTCGACTACGTCACCCGCTCGCGGTTCGCGGGACGCAACGGCCGGACCGCGCCCGCCGACCTCATCGTCGGCGACCCGGCGTCGGCCGACATCGTGGTCGCGGCCAAGGGCTTCGACTCGACGGGCTCCAAACTCACCGACGCGGTCCGTGAGATCGAGGAGATGGCCGAGGTGCGGCTGCCGACCCAGCTCGTCCTCGCGGTGATCGACGGGATCGGTTGGAAGTCACGGCAATCCGACCTACGCCGCATCCACCAGCTGTGGGCCAACCGGCAGATCGACGGGATGTACACGCTCGTCGGACTCGACCGGTTCCGCGACGACGTCACCGAATTCGCGAAGTTGCGCCGGTTGATCTAATCGGCCTCCGCGAGCGGTAGGCGCACCCAGAACGTCGCTCCCGCACCGGGGCTCGTGTCCACACCGACGCGGCCGCCGTGCGCGGCGACCAGTGCCGCGACGATCGAGAGGCCGAGGCCGCTACCGCCGCCGGAGCCGCGATGTCGGGACGAGTCCCCGCGGTAGAAGCGTTCGAAGACGCGCTCGGCGTCCTCGGGCGAGAGCCCCGGCCCGGTGTCGGCGACGGTCAGCACCGCCTCCCCGGGGCTCGCGGCGTCGTCGACGCTCACCCCGACCGTGATCGAGGCGTCCGCCGGGGTGTGGTTCACGGCGTTGCCGATGAGGTTGCGCAGCACCTGGACCAGGCGGGGCCCGTCGCCGAGCACGACCGGCGGCCGATCGCCCGGGACGACGTCGAGCCGGATCTCGCGCTCGGGGGCGGCGACACGGGCGCTCTGCACGGCATCGGCGGCCAGGCCGAGGAGGTCGACGGGTGCCGAGTCCAGCGGCCGCTGCGCGTCGAGTCGCGCGAGCATCAGCAGATCCTCCACCAGCAGGTTCATCCGGCCGGCCTCGTCGTCGATGCGCCGCATCGCGTCGGTCACGTCGGGGACGCCGCCCTGTGAATAGAGTTCGGCGAATCCCTTGATGGACGTGAGCGGGGTCCGTAGTTCGTGGCTGGCGTCGGCGACGAAACGGCGCATCCGCTCCTCGGAGGCGCGGGCCTGCTGTTCGGACGCGGCCGTCGAGGCGAACGCATGCTGGATCTGGCCGAGCATCCGGTTCAGCGAGTCCGACAGACTGCCGACCTCGGTGTTCGGCGGCGCCGGCGGCACCCGCCGCGTCAGATTGCCCTCCGCGATCTCGTGCGCGGTCTCCTCGACCCGGCGGAGCGGGCGCAGACTCGTGCGCACCAGGACGTAGCTCAGCACCCCGATGAGCAGGACGACCAGCGCGCCGATCGCGAGCTGCAGCCAGACCAGCCTGCTGACCGTGTCGTCGATGTCGGACATCGGGGTGGCCACGATGGATCTGCCGAAGCTGTTGCTGTGCTTGATGACCCGCCACTGCGGCCCGTCCCCGTCGACCGACGGGACGGTGACGGGTCCGGCGTTGTCACCGGTCAGTCCACTGAGGTCGGGTGCGTCGTCGAACTGGTTGTAGACGTTGTCGGCCGACATCCCGCCGGGCCCGTAGACGACGGACTCGACGTAGTAGGGCGACGGCGGCCGACGCGGCCCGGGTGGGCCGGGGCCGTCGCCGAGGAGACCACGGGGTTCGGCCCACGTGCGTACCGCGTTCTCCAGCCCCTCGTCGGCGCGGGAGATGAGGTCCTGCCGCATCGACGAGGTCACCGCGACACCGGAGGCGAGGAGTCCGACGGCGACGAGCAACACCGTCAGCGCCACCATCGAGATCCGCAGTGGGACACCGCGCTTCCGCGTGCCGCGGCCGGCACTCGTCACCGTCGCATCAGTCACGGGGCTCACGCATCACGTAGCCGACGCCGCGGAGGGTGTGGATGAGTCGCTTGTCCCCGGTGTCGAGCTTGCGCCGCAGGTACGACACATAGGATTCGACGACGTTCACCTCGCCGCCGAAGTCGTAGTTCCAGACGTGGTCGAGGATGCGCGGCTTCGACAACACCGTGCCCGCGTTGACCATGAAGTAGCGCAACAGCGTGAACTCCGTCGGCGAGAGGGCGACCAGTTCGCCCGCCTTGAACACCTCGTGGGTCTCGTCGTCGAGTTCGATGTCGGCGAAGGTGATCTTCGACGACGCGCGCTTCTGGTCGTCGAAACCGCTGCGGCGCAGCAACACCTGTAACCGGGCGACGACCTCTTCGAGACTGAAGGGTTTGGTGACGTAGTCGTCACCGCCGATGGTGAGGCCGTTGATCTTGTCCTCCACCGTGTCGCGCGCCGACAGGAACAGTGCCGGCGCCTCCACCCCGTCGGCACGCAGCCGGCGCAGCAGCCCGAACCCGTCCATTCCCGGCATCATCACGTCGAGGACGAGGACGTCGGGTTTGGCGATGCGGCATCGGTCGAGGGCCGCCGGACCGTCGGCGGCGGTCTCGACCTCGTAGCCCTGGAACTTCAGCGACACCGACAGCAATTGACGGATGTTCTCCTCGTCGTCGACCACGAGGACCTTCGCGCCGCGCGTGTTGTTCTGTTTCGCCGCTTCACTCACACGACCAGAGTCCCAGGCGGCCCTGGAACCTCACTGTAGGCACGCTGGGAGATTCCTGTGAACGCTGACCAGCGGATTCACCTCGACGTGAACTCAAGCGTCGGGATCACCATACGCCGCGGCCATCTCCTCCGAGCCACGCCACCGCGAATAGGTCGGACTCTGGGGCCATCCGTCTGGGGAGTCCTGCCACTCTTCCTGCCGCCCGTAGGGCAGCACATCGAGTAGTCCGAACGTGAAGCCCAGCTGTTCGGTGCCGCGTCCCGTCGAGTGCCACGTGCGATAGACGGTGTCGCCGTCCCGGAGGAACACATTCACGGCGAACCCCTCGCCCGGCGCGGCGTCGACGTCGGCGGAGAACGTCGTACCCGCCGACGAGTACCAGTCCATGCGATTGCCGACCCGCCGCTTGTACGCCAGCACCTCGTCGATCGGCCCGTGCGTGATGATGACGAACCGTGCGTCGTAGTCGGCGAGGTAGTCGAGTCGGCTGAACTGGGTGGTGAAACCGGTGCAGCCGGGACACTGGAACCGGGCGCCGTCGGTCCACATGTGGTTGTAGACGATCAGCTGTGAGCGTCCGTCGAAGATGTCGACCAGACGGATCGGCCCGGCGGGCCCAGTGAGGACGTAGTCGTCCATCTCGACCATCGGGAGTCGACGACGCTGCGCGGCGATGGCGTCGAGTTCGCGGGTCGCCGCCTTCTCGCGGCGCCGCAGGTCGGCCAGCGCCGCCGCCCAGGTGTCGCGGTCGGCTACGGGTGGGAGTGCCGCGGTCATGACGAAGCCTTTCGCTCGGTGGTGAGAACAGTCCACCGGGTCTGACCCGCGCCCGTGGCGGAAATTCATCGGAAAGGGGGCACAGCTCTACGAAGGGGAAAGGGCGTATGTGCTCTGAAGCCGTCGGACGTGCTCGCGGACCTCATACAGCTCCCGACGCGCTGCTCGCTGCGCCTTCTCGCCACCCACACCGGCCTGCAGCCGGTCCACGAGCGAGTCCGCGACGCGTTCCAGCTCTTCGACCAGCACCCGCGCCTGCGCCTGCGCGGCCGGGTCGATGGGTCGCCGTGACGGAACCATGGGTGTCATCGTAGGTTCTCCGATCGTCAACCGCCCACGATCATCAGCGGTGCGTACGGGCCGGTCGAGATTGAGTCTCGATGGCGGCGAGATGAACTGTCAGTGAATCCATCCGTCGTGACAGTCGACGTTGTCGCATTCGCACTAAATTGTGTGCATGGATGCTAATGACGAGCGGCGTCAGATCAGCGAAGTACAGGACCGGCTGATCGGCCTCTACTCACACCGACGACCAGAAGACGTCGCCGCCGCGGTCGAGCAGGCCTACGAGCACTTCAGCGGGACCGAAGTCCGCGACTTCGTGCCGCTGCTGGTGGAACGCCGCGCGAACAAGGCTCTCGGCGGCACCGACGTGGTGGCCGACCCGACGACCGTCCCGCCGCACGTCGGGGAGTGAGCCGGGCCGGGGTCGCGTCCGTGGGAGGTCCCGGTGGTCAGCAGCACCCGGTGGTCGCATTGAGTACCTGGCGCAGCGCTTCCAGAGACTCTGGCCTCGGGCGGTAATAGACATTCATCCCGCGACGTTCGGGGGAGACCATCCCGGCCTTGCGTAGTTGACCCAGGTGATGGCTCGTCGTTGCTTCGGTGAGCCCGACCGCGGTCGCGAGATCGCAGGTGCAGATCCCGTCACCGCCGTCGGCGAGAAGGATCGAGACCAGTCTGATCCGCACCGGATCGGCAAGAGCCTTGAGCCGCAACGCGATCTCGAGAGCCGTGGCGTCGTCGAGTGGCGCTGCCGACACGGGCGCACAGCAGATGGGTGCGCTGATGTCGACCATCGGCAGGGTCTTGGGCATGGTCCGACCCTACCGGCTGTATTGACATATGTCGAAAAGGTGGCATTCTGCAAGAACGTCCGGATTTGACATATGTCTCACAGGTGAAGGTGGTTCCCCTCATGTCCCGTATGCAACTCGCACTCAATGTCGATGACCTCGATACCGCGATCGAGTTCTACTCCAAGCTGTTCGACACCGCCCCGGCCAAGCGGAAGCCCGGATACGCGAACTTCGCGATCGTCGAACCCCCGCTGAAATTGGTACTCCTGGAGAATCCGGGTCAGGGCGGCACGATCAACCATCTCGGGGTGGAGGTCGAATCGAGCGAGACGGTGCATGCCGAGATCGCCCGACTGTCCGGCGAAGGCATGTTCACACAGCAGGAGATCAACTCCACCTGTTGTTTCGCAACGCAAGACAAAGTGTGGGTCACCGGTCCGAGCGACGAAAAGTGGGAGATCTACACCGTGCTCGCGGATTCCGACACCTTCGGAACCAGCCCGAAGCTGTTGGCCGAGAGCGGTGTCGACGAATCCGCCGAGGGGTCGGTGTGCTGCGGCGGTAGCGCCACCGACCCCGCCGACGCGCGCACAGCCTGCTGCTGACCGAGCGTCGTCGTACTTGTCGGTGGGTGGTCGTACGGTGATGTCATGCAGTTCGGGGGCGATGACACAGGCGCTTCGGGTATCGAGCCCGGAGACGAAATGTCGCTGTCTGCAGCGCTTTCCGTTACCGAGTTGTCCGCCGGTGAACTCGTGGACGTCATCACCCACTGCGCGTCGATCACCTACGCCGTACCGAACACCGCACCCGCCACATTCCGGCAAACCCACCTCTTTTCCGTGAATCCACCTGGTCCGAGCGTGGTGGGAATCTGGAAAAGGGGTGGGCTTGCGGGCACCCCGCCAACCCCGCACCGTTCTGAACGCTCACCGCTCCAAGCGGTTGGCGAGGGCGCGGATGCGGGTGGTGATGTCGTCGCGGATCAACCGCATCCGTTCGAGGCCGTCGATGCCTCGATCGGAGGGTTCGTCGGTGTTCCACACCTCGACACTCACCCCGTCGGGCGGGGTGACCTCGGCGGTGCCGACCACCACGACCAGGTCCGCGGCTCGCATCATCTCGTCCGTGAGCTGTCGTGGCCGATGTCCGCCGGCGTCGGCTCCGACCTCGGCGAGCACCCGCGCGGACAGTTCGTTGACCTGCCCGCCGATCTTCGCGTTGGTCCCGGCGGACGACGCCGCGATCCGGTCGGTGACCGTTGCCGAGAGACGTTCGGCCATCACAGATTTGCCACGGTTGCTGACGCACACGAACAGCACATTGATGGGGTCAGACATGGCGCGCGGGCTCCCCAGTCGAGTCGGGTGTTGCAGAGAACCGCTTCCGCAACGCGAGGGACACATAGACCAGGGCGACGAGGACGGGGACCTCGATGAGCGGTCCGATGACCCCGGCCAGGGCCTGGCCGGAGGTCGCACCATAGGTGGCGATCGCGACGGCGATGGCGAGTTCGAAGTTGTTGCCGGCCGCGGTGAACGCGAGCGTGGTGGTGCGCGCATACCCCAGACCCATCGCGGCGCCGAGCACGAACCCACCGCCCCACATCACCGCGAAGTAGATCAGCAGCGGCAGAGCGATACGCGCGACGTCCCAGGGCTGCGACATGATCTGCTCACCCTGCAACGCGAACAGGATGACGATGGTGAACAACAAACCGTAGAGGGCCCACGGTCCGAGGCGCGGCAGGAACGCGGACTCGTACCACTCACGCCCCCTGGTCCGTTCACCGATCCGGCGGGTCAGGTACCCGGCGACCAGCGGGATGCCGAGGAAGATCAGCACCGACTTCGCGATCTGCCACGGCGAGGCGTCGATGGTCGTCTGTTGCAGGCCGAGCCAGCCAGGCAACACGGAAAGGTAGAACCAGCCCAGCACGGCGAACATGATCACCTGGAACACCGAGTTCAGCGCGACCAGAACGGCAGCGGCTTCGCGGTCGCCGCAGGCCAGGTCGTTCCAGATGATGACCATCGCGATACATCGGGCCAGCCCGACGATGATCAGTCCGGTCCGGTACTCCGGCAGGTCCGGGAGCAGGAGCCAGGCCAGCGCGAACATCAACGCCGGGCCGATGATCCAGTTCAGGACCAGCGACCCGAGCAGCAGGCGACGGTCGGCGGTGACCGAGTCGAGCCGGTCATAGCGCACCTTGGCCAGCACCGGATACATCATGATCAGCAACCCGAGTGCGATCGGCAACGAGATGTCGTCGAGTTCGACGGCCGCCAGCGCGTCGCCCACGCCGGGAACACTGCGGCCCAGCAGCAGACCCACCACCATCGCGGCGCCGATCCACACCGGCAGGAACCGGTCGAGCATCGACAGCCTGCCCGCAACGGCGGTTTCCGTGACGTTCATCGTCCGGCCTCACACGAACGTGCTTCCCCCAGAACCGTGGCGAGACAGCCGAGCAGCCCCGACAATTCTTGTAGCGCAACAATGTTCACGCGGTAGTACACCCAGGTCGCGCGTCGCTCGCTCGTCACCAGACCAGCTTCGCGAAGCACTCTCAGATGGTGCGAGATCGTCGGCTGCGAGAGGTCGAACGGTCCGGAGATGTCGCACACGCACGCCTCACCTCCCGGATGCGCGGCGATCTCGGACAACAACCGCAACCGGACCGGGTCCGCGAGTGCCTTCAACGCCGGAGCGACGGTCTCCGCCTCGTCGGTCGTCAGGCCGCGGGAGACCGTCGCCAGCAGGTTCTGGTTCGACATTCATCAATATTGACAGATGTCGAACCAAGCGAAGGCGTCGACCTACAACCCTTTCGCGTACGGCGCGGTGTAGCCGGTCTTCAGTGGTTCGTCCCCCAGCCATGCCGCGAGCTCCTCGGCCCGGGCATCGAGAGCCCGGCGCGCTTCTCCGGACAACGGTTCGAGCGGGACGACGTCGATCGTCGAGTCGGCGCGGCGATACCAGCCACCGACGATACGACCATCCCACCAGGCGGTCTGGCCCCCGTTGCCCGCGGAGTCGAAGACCTGCGGCGCGTGGCCGCCGAGATAGAAGCCGCGCTCCTTGTAGCCCATGGTGGTCGGGTCGAGCTCCGGAAGGAGCACGGCCTGCGGTTCGACCGGCTCGTCCCCCGTGCCGTCGACCCCGGTGCCGTCGGGTAGATCGTCGGGCAGGACGTGGCCGACTCCGCCACCCTCCAGGTCGACCTGGACGGTCTCCAGTTCGGCGAGGGCCGCGCGGACCGCGGTCTTGGTCGACCCCAGCCACCACACCAGGTCCGTCTCGGTGCCGGGTCCGTAGGTCCGCAGCCAGCGTCCGATCAGCGCGCAGTGCCCGTCGTGGACGCTCATCGACGGCAGGTCCTCGCCGAGCCAGAGCGGCATGGATGTCCACGCCGGCCGCGACAGATGCCAGCGCAGCCGGTTGGGTCCGCGGACGATCGCCCCCTCGGCGTCGAGCATGTTGAGCACACGCGGGCCCATCGGAGCGCGTCCCGCCCACGTGGTGCCCGCGCCGTGGCTGATGTAGCCGTCGAGTGCGGGCAGACGCTCGCGGAGTTCGGTAGAGGTCAGCGACTCACCACCGGCGAGTTCGGCCAGGACTGCCTGCCGGGCGGTCTCGATCCAGCCCTCCGGGTCGTCGAAGTCGGGACTGCGGCGGAGGTCGCGCAACATGTTGGTACGTTCCGACGCCGAGATCCGCGGCCCGAGGGCTCCGACGGACTCGGCCAGGATGTCCCGCGGGAAGACGAACAGCGTGCGACGCATCGCGAGGTGCTTGACGAGCGTCCGGTCGTCGTAGAGGGCGGCGTCGACCGACTCGCGCGAGAGCTCCGGATCGACCCGGGCCCATGCGGCGAGGTGGACGCTCGACGGTGTGGTCGCGTGCAGACCGACCATCGTGGCAGCGGCTTCTACGGAGTCGGCGGCTCGAGACGAGACATCGAGGTGTTGCCGGCGCATGAGGCGAGCGCGGCGTTGCGCGTCGGTGATCGACAGGCGGCGGCTCATCGCACGGGCACCCGGGGTGGTCGCATGGACAGATCGTAGTGATCGGAGCCGACAGCCCGGGTGACCCGGCAGGCGAGGAGGGGACGCGGGTGCCGGAGACCGCCGACCCCCGTCGACCCGGTGTCCGGCACCCGCGCGGTCGTGTGGGCCGAACGACACACAGCCCCCGACGGGCAGTGTTCGCGACACTTTCGGTGTGTCCTTCGACCGACGCAACCTGTGCGCTTCCCGACCCCCGTCGAGTTGCGCCCCACCAGCAGACCCCACGAACGCGACCCACTCCACCCCCGTTCCGGAAACCGGCACATAAGCGCAGATCAAGCCGCTAACGGACTATCCGGACCGGACAGAACCGGTTCCGGATCCGCTTGTCACGTCCGGTGATCCGCGGTCCGCGGTGTGGCCGTCACCACATCGGATCGCCGATGGTGGCGCGGTGGGTTCGGCTATCGCATGATGGTGCGGTCGATCTGTCGGGGCGAGCACAAGGACAGCTGAGTGGATTTCGGTCAGGCACTCACGCGTTTGTTCGTGCAAGCCGGTCGGCCCACGCTGCGCGCCGCGGCGACACGGGCCCGGGTCTCGGCGCAGCGGATCAGTGACTGGCGCAACGGCCGTCATCTCCCCCGCGACTTCGCGACCGTCGAACCGCTGCTCGTCTGGCTGACCGCACGCGCCGTCGCCGCCGGGGCCGACGACGTCCTGACCATCCCGCAGTGGCGGGAGATGTGGGACCGCCGGACGCCCGACGAGACCCCCACCGCCGAGCCGCCCGCACCGCAGCATGCCCGGCCGTTCCCCGGCCTCGCCACCCTGACCGCGGCCGACAGTCAGATGTACTTCGGCCGGGACGACGTCGTCAGCACCCTCGTCGATGCGATCCTGTCGGCCCGCTCCGGACCGCCACCGCTGTCCCCCGCGTCGCGACTGGTGGTGGTCACCGGGGTCTCGGGATCGGGCAAGTCATCGCTGCTCCGTGCCGGCCTCGCCCGGGACAGGCGATTGTCGTCGCCCCGACTCGGCGAGATCACCCCGAGTGGGCTCGTCATCGCCGACCCGGACGTGCCGGGCGACACCGATGCGCCGGCCTCGACGACCGGGGACGCGGTCATCGTCATCGACCAGTTCGAGAACGTCTTCTCGCTCGAGGACCCGCTGCGGACCGAGACGCTGCGCGAGGTCGAAGAACTGGCGTCCGACGTCGTGGTCGTGGTCGGCGTGCGAGCCGACTTCTTCAGTCAGTGCGTCGAGCATCCGTTCCTCGCCGATGCGTGGCAGCACCGCTGCGTGATCGTCTCGGAGATGACCCGCACGCAGTTGCGCGAGGTGATCACCGCGCCCGTCCGACTCGCCGGCGGCCGCATCGAGACCGGACTCGCCGACGTGATGATCACCGAGCTGTACGAGGCGTCGACCGGCGGTGACCGCGCCGGCCGCCTGCCGTTGCTGGCGCACGTTCTCCAGGCGACCTGGGCACGCCGGACCGGTAACCGCATGACCCTGTCCGGGTACCGGGCCACCGGCGGTATCGCCCGCGCGGTCGCCGACACCGCCGAGACGGCCTGGGCGGCGATCGATCCGCGTCATCGGGATCTCGCGCGCGCGGTCCTCCTCGCCCTGGTGCACGTCGGGCCGGCCGGCATCGCGCTGCGCGTGCCGCTCTCCACGGCGACCATCGCGAACCGGTTCCCGCCCGAGGTCGCGACCGTCATCGACGAATTCGCCCAGGCCAGGTTGCTCACGGTGTCCACCGACTCGGTGATGCTCGTGCACGACGTGGTGCTCACCGCCTGGCCACGTCTGGCCGAGTGGATCGCCGACGACACCGACAACCACCTCTGGCGCCAGCAGGTCGACGCCGACACCGCGGCGTGGCTGGCCAACGGGCGCGGCCGGTCGTTCCTCTACACCGGGTCGCGCCTCGAGGACGCCAAGCGCCGGCGACGAACCCTGCGCAGCGATTACCTGCATCTGCTGAGCAGCGAGAACGACGCCTTCCTCGACGCGGCGGTCGCCATGCAGCAGCGGCGCCGCATCACGCGCGTCGGCGCGGTGTCGGTGATCGTCGTGCTGGCCATCGCGGCGTCCATCACCGCCGCCATCGGCTTCCGACAGGCCCACGACCTGCGCGAACAGCGCAACGCCGCCGAACGCTCGGCGCTGTTGTCGCACATCGACAGCATCCAGTACTCCAACCCGTCGCTGGCCGCGCGACTGTTGCTCGTCGCCCACGAGGTCTATCCCGACGACCCGACCGTCCAGAGCCGTCTGCGCGGCGCCGCGACGACGCCCCTGGTGGCCCCGCTGACCGGCCACACCGGCCCGGTCTACGACCTGTCGTTCAACCGGACGGGCACGCAGCTCGCGTCGGCGAGCGGCGACCGGACCGTGCGCGTCTGGGCCCGGTCCGGCTCGTCGGACTATCGGGAGGTCGCGGTCCTGCGCGGCTTCGGCAACTACGTCACCAGCACCGACTTCCACCCGACACGGCAACTGCTGGCGAGCAGCAGCGGGGACGGTTCCGTCCGGATGTGGGACCTGACCGACGCACCGAACCCGCGGCTGGCGACGACGGTGTCCCCGGGCCACGGCACCGTCTACATGGTGCGGTTCGCCGCCGACGGGCGGACCCTGGCCGCATCGTCCGACGACGGCACGATCACGATATACGCCGTCTCACCGACCGGAGCGATCCGGGAGACGGCCGTCCTGCGCGGCCACACCGCCGCGGCGCGCACCCTCTCCTTCAGCCCCGACGGACGCGTCCTGGCCAGCGGCGGCGACGACCGGACCGTCCGGCTGTGGACGACCGGCGAATCGCCGCAGCCGCTGGGTGGGCCGCTGACCGGCTTCCCCAGCATCACCCATGCCGTCGCGTTCAGCCCGGACAGCCGCTCGCTGGCGATCACCGGCGACAGTCCGAACACCCAACTCTGGGACGTGGCCGACCCGCTCGCACCCCGCCCGCTGAGCACGTCGCTGCCCAACAGCACGGCCGGGTCGTGGTCGATCGCCTTCGACGGTTCGGGTGCGCAGTTGGCCTCCGCCCGGGCCGACGGCCTGGTCCGGGTGTGGAACACCGCGAACCCGGCCTCGCCGATCCTGCAGTGGGCGCTGCAGACGACCTCCGAACAGGGCTCGGTGCGGACCTTCGCGGCCCGGTTCGACCCCAGCGGCCGCCAACTCGTCTCCGGCCGCTCCGACGGCACGATCGACGTCTGGAGCCTGCCCGGCCGAACCGAACCCGACCGGGGCGGGACCATCACCGGCGTGGACACCGACGACGCGCAACGAGTCCTGGCGACGGTCGGCGCCGACACCACCCTGAACCTGTGGACGATGTCCGACGGCCTCACCCTGCGATCGCGCACGCCCATCCAGCGTCGGGTCAACGACCATCCGCGGGTCAGCCTCAACGGCCCCGGCACCCTCGCCGCGACCGCCAACAACAACGGCGGGCTCGTCGAGTTGTGGGACATCACCGACACCGCGGCCCCGCGACGCGCCGCGGCCCTCGACGTCGCCACCCGCTATTCGTTCCCGGTCGCCTTCGCGCCGTCGGGCCATCTGCTCGCGACCGGAGACACCGACACCACCGTGGCCCTGTGGGACACCTCGGTGCCCGGCTCCCCGCGACGCGTGGGCGCACCGCTGCGCGGACCCACCGACCTCATCCGCAACGTCGCCTTCAGCTCCGACGGCTTGCGGGTCGCGGTCACCTCCGACGACAAACGCGTCTACCTGTACGACCTGACGTCGCCGGGCGCGGACCCGGTCGACGTCATCACCACCGAGGCGCCGGCCGCCCAGTCCGTATTCGACGGCGATGTGCTGGTGGTCGCCTCCCGCGACCTCTCCACGTGGCGGCTCCCGCCGGCCGGCACGGACGCCGAACCCGAACTGATCGACCGGGAGGAGGACATGTTCGCCTCGACGGTGTCCGTCGCGCCGAACCGCCTCACGGTGGGTACCGCGACGCACGAGCTGATCAGTTTCGCCCTCGACGACGACGGCCGGCTCACCGACCCGCAACCGGTCGGGACGCTGCTCGCGACCACCGACACGACCACCACCTGGCAACTACCCGCCCGACTCCCCACCGACGAGCACATCATCTCCGGCGGCGACACCACCGGGAACGTCTACCTGCACACGCTCGATCTCGACGAGGCCCGCGACTGGATCTGCGCCAGCACCGCACCCGTCACCGACGCCCAGCGCGACGCCTATCTCCCGCACATCGACGCTCGCGCGGACTGCCGTCGGGACTGAGGCTTGTTGCGAGACAGGTGACCTCGACACGCGGCGTCCTCGCTGCGCTCGGTCCACGCTGCTCGGCCAGCGGAGGGGCCCGACCCCGCTCCGCCTGCGAAAGCCCCCACCCGCTGGTTGAGCCGGCACCGAGCGCAGCCGCCGGGCCGAGCAAGCGACGAAGGAGCGCGTCGAGGTCGAGGAGCCGTGTCGAAGCCACTTGGTGACATCGACGACGCTGCTCGGCCAGCGGAGGGGCCCATCAACGGAAGCCGAGCACCTCGTCGCCCCACGCCTCCCAGATGTCGCCGTCGAGGTTCTGCACGACCCGGTCCTCGGCGTCGATGCGCAACACCGGGCGATGGCCGGTGTCGTAGGTCGGCCAGGGATCCCCGAGCGCCCCGGCGTCCGGCTCCTGACCGTGTGCGAATGCGGTCCACCGTCGGATCATCCTCTCCGACACCGCTTCTCCCTGCTTACGCCCGCCGAGCAGGAACGTGATGTCCTTCGGCCCGTTGCCCAGATTCCCCCACACGTACGGGACCTCGGTCGCATGGGCGGCCCCCAGACCGAGCAGCCGGAACATTCGCGTCGTCCAGTCGTAGCGGTAGACATAGACCGGCGCCGAACGCGCATGCGCCTCCGCGAGCCACAGCGTGGGCATGCGGAACGCCACGTCACGGGCCACGCCGAGTCCGGTGACCTTCGGGCGCAGACCGGAATACGCGGAGAGCACCTGCGCACGTTCGGGCAGGACGACGTCCGGATACTCCTTCGCCATCCCGGCGAACATGCGCTCGATGTCGGCGGTGGTGATCGGCATCAGCGGCGACTTCATGTACTTGAAGAGATTCGCCTCGTCGCGGTTGGTCCCGATGATCAGCGGCACCGGATGCGCCCGACCCGCGCGATAGACGTCGAGGGGATGTTCGGGCAGCAGATCGCCGTCGATGACCGGTGCGAACGCGATGGTCCCCGGCACCTCGGTGGGGACCTTCTCGAACAGGGTGGTGGTGATCGCCGAACAGGTCATGCCGTCGAGTTGTTCGAGACGCCCGACGATCTCGCCGGTGTCGAGTCCACCGGCGTCGATGCCGGCGGCCTCGAGCAGTTGGTCGGCGACCCGCGCGGCCCGGTCGGCACCGTACATCGACGTCACGGGCGAACTCTGCGCGATGGCCCGGCCGAAGAGCCCGGCCGCGGCCGGCATGGTGAGCAGCGCGGTGACCAGTCCCGCGCCCGCCGACTCGCCGAACACCGTCACCTTGTCGGGATCACCGCCGAAGGCGGCGATGTGGTCGCGGACCCAGCCTAACGCGGTGAGCACGTCACTGAGGCCGGCATTCGACTCGAACCGCGGGTCGATCGACGACAGGTCGGCGAACCCGAGCACACCGAGCCGATAGTTCAGCGTCACGACAACCACGTCGCCGGTGGCGGCGAGGTTCGAGCCCTCGTAGAACGGCTGGGCCCCCGACCCCAGCACGTAGGCGCCGCCGTGCAGCCACACCATGACCGGGAGTCCGACGGCGTCGTCGGCGTGCTCCGCGGCCCCCGGCGGGGTCCAGACGTTGAGGAACAGGCAGTCCTCGTCCATGACCACATCGGGACCGAGACGTACGGCGGGGTTGAGTTGTTGCGGGCAGACCGCGCCGAAGGTCGAGGCATCCACCACATCCTCGGGCGCATCGGCCTCCTCGAGGGGAATCGCACGGCGCCAGCGCAACTCCCCCACGGGCGGGCGGGCGTACCGGATGCCCCGCCACACGTCGGCCCGTTCCCCGGCGACCCCGCGGAAGGTGCCGACCCGGGTCTGGGCCGTTGGGCGGGTCCCGTCCGGAGCCACGCCGTCGGTCGGGGACGTCGAGTTGGCGGAGGTGCCCGGTTCGTCGTGCTTCATCCGTCCATCGTGCACCGTGAACCCGTTCTCGTAATCCAGAACTCGGCCGTGTCTGCTGGGTATGGTGACCGCATGGAGCTACTACGCAACGTCGTAATCTTCCTGCACATCATCGGCTTCGCCGTGACCTTCGGCGGCTGGGTCACCCAACTCGTGGCTCGCGAGTTCCGGTTCACCCGCGTGATGGACTACGGACTGCTGCTGTCCCTGCTGACCGGGCTCGCGCTCGCGGCGCCGTGGCCGGCCGGTATCGAGCTGAACTACCCGAAGATCGGCATCAAGCTGGTGATCCTGCTCGTCCTCGGCGGAATCCTCGGCATGGGCAGTGCTCGGCAGAAGCGCACCGGCGAACCCGTACCGCGCGCCCTGTTCTGGTCCGTCGGCGCCCTGTCCCTGCTGGCCGCGGGCCTCGCCGTCATCTGGTAGCCCGGGCCCGCGAGCCGAACCCGCGAGACGACAGACGCCGCGCACCGGAACAGGTGCGCGGCGTTCGTGCGTGGAGCCCCCTGTCGGGATTGAACCGACGACCGCTCGCTTACAAGGCGAGTGCTCTACCACTGAGCTAAGGAGGCGCGCGGGGCGAGTATATCGGCCGGACCGCTCCCGCTTCATCCGCACCCGGCGGACCGGCCGTGCCGCGATCAGCCCCGGAGGGCCGCGACCGCTTCGATCTCCACCAGCTGATCGTCGTAGGCGAGGACCGAGACGCCCAGCAGGCTGCCGGCCGGCTTGTGATCGCCGAAGGCCTCGGTCACCGCGTCCCACGCGACCACCAGATCGGCCTGCAGGTGTTCGGCGACGAAGACGGTGACCTTCGCGACGTCGCGCAGCGTCGCGCCGGACTCGATCAGCGCGGCCTCGAGGTTTCTCATGCACTGCACGGCCTGTTCGCGAACGTTCCCGGGTGCGACGGTGGCGCCGTCGTCGTCGATGGGGGCCGCACCGGCGGTGAAGACGAGACTCCCGGGACTCACCGTGGCACTGCGGGTGTGGCCGTCTCGCGGACCGTTGATCTGCACCGAGGACATGCCGCGATCGTAGACGAGTGGTCGCCGTCGTCACCCCGGTCACCGGCGCTCACCGCCGCTCCCGGCTCCTCCGCCGACCCTGCCGGAGTCGTCCGGACGGACGAGGTGTATCCAGTCTCCTGTCAGGGTTGAACCGGCCGGGCCCCGGTCACCCCGCGAGCACCCCACCATCGACCCGAGGAGGCCTGCTGTGCGCGAACAGATCGGCCGTGCTCTACGTCGTCTCACGGGCAGCCGTCAGGCGACGATCGACACGATCGAACCCGGCAGCATCATGGTGTCGCCGCGCAGGCCGATCGAACCGTTCGACGTCGCGGCGATCACGGAGGTGCTCGACCTCGCCACGAAGATCGGTGCGGTCCTGCTCGACTCGGGCACGGGCGCCATCGACACCCAGACGCAGATCAAGTTCGTCGCAGGTGTGTACGGCCTCGAGGACGTCGACGTCGATGTCACCTACAACACGATCGTCGTCAGTGCGCGGCGCGGCGCGACGCTCCCGCCGATCACCACGATGGAGCAGGTCTACTACCGGTCGATGGACTTCACGCGGCTCGCGCAGGTCGACCGGCTCGTCCGCCGCATCCGTGACTCGTTCATCAGTCCGTCGACCGCGCATCAGATGGTCGACGAGATCATCACGGCACCGCACCCCTATCCCCACTGGCTGGCCACGACCGCCTGGGGAATCATGGCGTCGGGCATCTCGGTGCTACTCGGTGGCGAGTACCTCGTCGCCGCGCTCGCCTTCCTGACGACCGTGGTGACGGTCACCGTCAACCGCTGGCTCAACCGCATCGGGACACCGGTCTTCTTCCAGCAGCTGACCGGCGGTTTCATCGCGGTGGTCCCGGCCGCCCTGGTCTTCGCCGCGGCCGAACGACTCGGTGTGCAGATCGCGCCGTCGCAGGTCATCGCGGCCGGCATCGTCGTGTTGCTCTCGGGGTTGTCCCTCGTCGGCTCGGTCCAGGACGCGATCACCGGCGCACCGATCACCGGTGTCGCCCGGTTCTTCGAGTTGCTGCTGATGACCGGCGGCATCATCGCCGGTGTCGGCGTCGCGATCCGAATCCTGGAGGCGGGCGGCATCTTCCTGCCCACGATCACCACGACCACCAGCTTCGAGGTCGTCGAACTGCCGATCCGGGTGGTCGCCGGCGCGGTCGCCGCCTGCGCCTACGCGCTGGCCAGCTACGCCGAGACGCGCGCCCTCGGCGTGGCGTTCCTCGGCGGTTTCATCGGCACCGCGGTCGCGGCGGCCTCGACGTTCACCGACATCGGCGACGTCATCGCCAACGGTCTCGCGGCGGCGTTCGTCGGACTGATCGGCGGCCTGCTGGCACGCCGCGCGTTGACCCCGCCGCTGGTCGTCGCGGTGGCCGGCATCACCCCGCTGCTGCCCGGTCTCGCGGTGTATCGCGGCCTCTACGGCATCCTCGGCGACCAGACGCTCGACGGATTCACCTGGATCGCGAACGCGCTGGCCATCGGCTGCGCCCTCGCTGCGGGGGTCACGCTGGGCGAGTTCGTCGCCCGGTCGCTGCGTCGCCCTCAGCTACCACCCCGTCCGGACTGGCGTCTCCGCCGCCGGATCGCCCTGCGCGAAGCCCGTGAGGCGCGGCAGGCCGACGCGGCCGCACGCCGGGTCCGGGCGAACCGGTGGCGGCCGCCACCGCCACGACGCTGACGCCGGACGGGTGGCCGTGAGCACCACCGATGTCCGGGTAGAATGCGGAGTCGGGCGTGTCATCGGACGGCCGCTCCAGTCAGCAACGGACCGAGACACCGCACGGCTGCGCCTCGTCACCGCGCACCGAACCGCACACCATGCCGCACAACGAGGGGACTCACATGCCCGCGAAGACCACCGACGCGACCGACATCACCGACGACGAACTGGAGCCGGTGGCCGACGAGACCGCCAACTCGGCGCGCCGAGTCGTCGCCGCGTACGCCACCGACGCCGACGAGTGCCGGATGCTGTTCGCCATGCTGGGGATCGCGCCGGGCGAGAACGCCTGAGCAGGTGGCTCCGCGAGCAGGAGAAACCAACCCCGACACCGGCGGAGTGACCGGCACCGACCGGTCCACCCATGACGGGGCCGAGTTCGTGGTCGTCGCGAACCGCCTGCCCGTCGACAAAGAGGTCCTTCCCGACGGCACGGTCAACTGGAAGCAGAGTCCCGGCGGACTCGTGACCGCGCTCGAGCCGATCCTGCGCGCCAACACCGGGGCCTGGGTCGGCTGGTCGGGCATCCCCGACTCCGATGACAACCCCGACATCGAGGGCATCGACATCCACGCGGTCCCGCTGTCGGCGCAAGAGATCGCCGAGTACTACGAGGGCTTCTCCAACGCCACCCTGTGGCCGCTCTACCACGACGTCATCGTCAAGCCCGAGTACCACCGCGAGTGGTGGAACACCTACGTCGAGGTGAACCGGCGCTTCGCCGAGGCGGCCTCGCGAGCCGCGGGCGAGGGGGCCGTCGTCTGGGTGCAGGATTACCAGCTCCAACTGGTGCCGAAGATGCTGCGCATGCTGCGGCCCGACGTCAAGATCGGCTTCTTCCTGCACATCCCGTTCCCGCCGGTCGAGCTGTTCATGCAGATGCCGTGGCGGACCGAGATCGTCGAAGGTCTGCTCGGCGCCGACCTCATCGGATTCCACCTGCCGGGTGGGGCACAGAACTTCCTCTTCCTCGCCCGACGCCTCGCCGGGCAGGCCACCAGCAAGGGCACCGTCGGCGTGCGCTCGCGCTTCGGCGTGGTGCAGGTCGGATTCCGCACCGTGCGCGTCGGCGCGTTCCCCATCTCGATCGACTCCGGGGAGCTCGACGCACTGTCCAAGACCCGCAAGATCCGGGAGCGCGCCGCCGAGATCCGCCGCGAGCTGGGCAATCCGAAGACGATCATGCTCGGCGTCGACCGGCTCGACTACACCAAGGGCATCGACGTCCGGCTCAAGGCCATCTCCGAGTTGCTGGCCGAGAAGCGACTCGATCCCGCCGACACGGTGATGCTGCAACTCGCGACGCCGAGCCGCGAGCGCGTCGAGAGCTACAAGCAGATGCGCGCCGGTATCGAGCAACTCGTCGGGAACATCAACGGCACCCACGCGACCGTGGGCCAGCCGGTGGTGCAGTACCTGCACCGACCGGTGCCGCGTGAGGAACTCGTCGCCTTCTTCGTCGCGGCCGACGTCATGCTGGTCACGCCCCTGCGCGACGGCATGAACCTCGTCGCCAAGGAGTACGTGGCCTGCCGGGGCGACCTGGGCGGCGCACTCGTCCTCAGCGAGTTCACCGGCGCGGCAGCCGAACTGCGCTCGGCGTACCAGGCCAACCCGTACGACCTCGACGGCGTCAAGGACGCGATCGAGGCCGCGGTCGAACAGAGCGAACACGAGGGCAGGCGGCGCATGCGCGCGCTGCGCAGGCAGGTCCTCGCCCACGACGTCGCGAAGTGGGCGGAAAGCTTCCTCGGCACCCTCGGCGCCGACTCCGACACCGAACTGTCGCCCAACCGGGGTGTTCATCTGGTGGACGAGCCCGAGTGAACCACACCGGGATTCCCGCCGAACTCACCGACGCGCTGGTCCGGGCCGCCGGCGTGGGGGTGCTGCTCGTGGCCAGCGATTACGACGGATGTGTCTCGCCGATCGTCGCGCGTCCCGAGGACGCCGTCCCCGAACCCGCGTCGATCGACGCGCTCGTCGCCGCCGCGGCACTTCCCGACACCGTCGTCGCCGTGGTGTCCGGCCGCGAACGGGCCGTGCTCGCGGAACTGTCCGGCCTCACCGCCCCAGTCGTGCTGGTAGGTAGTCACGGCAGTGAGTTCGAGTCCGGGTTCGCGGTCGAGGTCACCGACGAAGCGCGCGCGCTGTTGACCCGCCTGATCGACGAGTTGCGCGCCATCGCCGCGGAATTCCCGGGCAGCACCGTCGAGGTCAAACCGGCGAGCACGGTGTTGCACGTGCGCAACGCGTCGGCGTCCGACGCCGTCGCCGCGCTCGATCGCGCCCGCACCGGTCCGGCCTCCTGGCCGGGGGTGCACACCACCGAGGGCAAGGCCGTCCTCGAACTCGCGGTGATCGAGACCAGCAAGGGCCACGCCCTCGACACCCTGCGCGCGGCCGTCGGCGCCGACGCGGTCATCTATCTCGGCGACGACGTGACCGACGAGAAGGCCTTCGCGCACCTGCGTCCCCAGACCGGTGACATCGGCATCAAGGTCGGCGAAGGTGACACCGCCGCCGACTATCGCATCGCCGACACCGACGATGTGGCAACGGTTCTCGCGTTCGTGGCCGAGCAGCGGGCGCGGACGGCCTCGGCCGGTTAGGCCGGCTGCGCCGGGGCCGCGACGAGCGGGTCCGTCGTCACCGCCCGCCGGGCGCTCTCCCGAATCACCTCGTGCACGAAGCCGAGTTTGCGCACGACGGGTTCGGGGATGGTGAACGGATAGAGCGGGCGGCGTCCCATGGCCACGTTCACCCGGTTCAGCATGAGCGACAACCACTTCCAGTCGTACAGCAGCCGTTCGGTCGGCTCGTCGGCGTACGACCGGAGCGGCACGATGTCACGGTCCATGGTGAACCGGACCTGCTGCGCGTCGAGATTCAGCCCGGATTCCCGGGCGGTGTCGATGGTCCCGGTGATGTGGAGGTAGTGCGCGAAGCACTCCGCGAAGTCCTCCCACGGATGCATCGTGGCGTACTCGGAGATGTACGACTCGCGCCAGTTCTCCGGTGACCCGAACCGATAGTGGCGGTTGATCGCGTCGGCGTAGCTCGCGCGTTCGTCGCCGAACAGGTCCCGACACCGGTCGAGGTAGCGTTCCGCGCCCGGGCCGGTCTCGACGAGGACGTGTTCGTAGTAGTGCCCGGTCTCGTGGCGGAAATGACCCAGCATGGTGCGGTACTGCTCGCCGAGGTCGACCCGGAGGCGCTCCCGATAGGCGTCCTGGGTCTCGGCGAGGTCGATGGTCACCACCCCGCCCGCGTGCCCGATCATCACCGGCCGGCCGAGGGTCTGACTCGACAACAGGTCGAAGGCCAGGCCGCCCTCGGTGCGCCAGAACGGCTCCACCGGCAGACCCAGATCGACGAGTTGGTACACCAGCAGCCGCAGGTCGAACGATGCCGGCGCGAGCTTCTCGAGCGCGATGGTGTCCTCGGCGTCGGGCTGACGCCGGATCAGCGACTCGGGGAGACACCGACCCCGCAGGCCGATGCTGTCCTCGGTGACCTCGGCGAGCGTCAGCCAGTTGCAGTGCGTCCGATCCCGATTCACACACCACACCCACAGGGCGCCGTCGATCTCGACCCCCTCCTCGCCGACCGCGTACAGCGACCGCGACGGCAGGTGCACGCCCACGGTCGTCGCACAGTTCGGGCAGGTCTGACGATCGAAGCCCGACAACGCATTGCAGACCGGACAGGTTAGCGCATGCACGCGCTCACCCTATCCGGACGCGCGCATTCCCGTCGTCGATCGGAAGCTCGCCGCGCACCGTCGCCGTCACCTCGTAGGAGTTGAGGTTGATCGACCCGCGATGGTTGTCGAGGAACGCGGTGTCGGCGGCATCGCGGCCGGTCGAGATCCGCACCAGGCTCTGGCGTGGGGCGAGCCCGGTCGCGTCGACCACCACCCACTCACCGTCGACGATCGCCTCGGCGACGGCGTGGAAATCCATCGGCGAACATCCCGGGGCGTACACCGCGACGAGGCGGGCCGGGATGTTCAGCGCCCGCAGCAGCGCGACGACGAGGTGTGCGTAGTCGCGGCACACCCCCGCCCCGGCCAGCAGGGTGTCGGCGGCACCGTCGATGGGATCACTCGTCCCGGGGATGTAGCTGAGCCGGTCCGACACGTACTCCGCGACCTGGGTCAGGATCTCCCCGTCGGGCAGCGACGCGTCGAACTGTCCCGCGGCGAAGCCGAAGAACTTGTCGCACTCGGCATATCGACTCGGGCGCAGATAGGTCGAGCGGTCGGTGATGTCGACGGGCAGCGGATCGGCCGGGGTGAGGACCGACGCCCAGTAGTCGATGTTCAGGACACCCCGCTCCAGCTGGAGCCGGTGAATCCGGGAACCGTGCGGACCGATGATCTCTTCCGGCGTCACCCACTGGCCGTCGAACTCGACCTTGAGTTCTTCCTCCAATTGGAGGCCGGGCAATCGGGCGACGGTGATCTGCATCTCCAGTTCGGTGGGGTCGTCGACCCGCAGCTCGAGCCGTGCGGACACATCGCGGGGCAGCGTCATGGACACACCGTAGGGGATACCGGCGCGGACGGCAGCGGCAGGCGGGCCGACGGCCTGTCTACAGCGTCGCCATCGCCGCGATCGGATCCGCGTAGATGACGCTGAGCGCCACCACCACCGCTGCGCTCTCCTGCACGCGCACACCGAATCTCGACGGCGCGATCTCCAGCGGCCAGGTCAGGGTGGTCGCCTCGTCGAAGGCCGCCTGCACCGGCGCGAGCCCGTGCGGGTGTGCGGCGAAGGCATCACCGGCCACGACGATGGCATCGGGGTTGATCACATCCCGGATGAGCGCGACCGATTCGCCGAGCACGCGGGCCCGTTCGTCGACGATCCGGGCGGCCGTGGGGCTGATCCCCAGCCGACGCGCCGCGGCCTCCGCGGCGTCGTTGCCGATGACGTTCTGCAACCGGACCCGGGTGAGACCGGGAGCGAGGACCGGAGCCGTGACCGGCAGGTGCGCGATGGTGCCGGCCCCGCGTTCGGGTACGTGTATCCGGCCGTCGAGAGTCATTGCCATTCCCGCGGTTTCGCGAGCGTAGAAGAACAACCCGGAGCCCCCGTCGTCACGCGGGTGGGACAGGAGCAGTTCCGCCGCCGCCATCGCCTCGACGTGCTCACAGACCGATACCGGTGTGTCGAGGCGCCCGGCAAGTGTTGCGCCCACGGCGAGTTGATGCCAGCCCAGGACCCGGTGGTTCACCACCCCGGTCTCGGCGTCGACCGCGCCACCGACCGCGACACCTCCCCACAGCACCCGCCGCCCGCTGAACCGGGCGGCGAGTTCGGCGAGCAGTCCGCTGAGGTGCGCGAGCGCGTCCTCCTGATCGCCGGTCGGCGTCAGCACGGCGTGACTGTGCAGTGTGCGGCCGCCGAGGTCGGCGATGACGAGCACGGTCCGGCGGGCGCCGATGTGCATACCCGCGACGCACAGCGAGTCGCGGTCGATGGTCAGCGGATTCTTGGGCCGGCCAATCGCTTTCGGCCCGGCGAGATCGGGGCGTTCGACGACCAGACCGTGAGCGGCCAGCGCGTGCACCTGACGGTTGATGGTGGCCGGCGACAGACCCGTCGTCGCGGCGAGCTGATCCCGCGTCACCGGTCCGCCGACCCGGATCGCGTGCAGTACCGCCGCCGCCGGGGTGGAGGTCAGTTGCAGCGCCGCCGGGATCACTCCCCCACTCATGCGACGAATGTAGCAGCGCGGTCCGTAAGGTTGAGCCCATGAGCACCGACACCGCCTCCCAGTCGACGGACAACCGACCGATCGCCGTGGTCACCGGCGCGAGTTCGGGGATCGGCGCGTCCACCGCGCGTCAGCTCGCCTCGCAGGGCTTCCACGTGGTGCTGGGGGCGCGCCGGGTCGATCGGGTGACCGCGCTGGCCGACGAGATCGGCGGCACCGGAAGACAACTCGACGTCACCGACGAGCAGTCCGTGGCCGCCTTTGTCGACGGCCTCGACACGGTGCACGTGCTGGTGAACAACGCCGGTGGCGCCAAGGGTCTCGACCCGGTGTCGACCGCCGACCTCGACGACTGGCGCTGGATGTGGGAGACCAACGTGCTGGGGAGCCTGCGGGTCACCAAGGCGTTGCTCCCCGCACTCATCGCGTCGGGTGACGGCCTGATCGTCTCCGTCACCTCGATCGCGGCGTTCGAGGCCTACGACAACGGCGCCGGGTACACCTCGGCGAAGCACGCGCAGGGTGTCACCCACCGGACCCTGCGCTATGAACTCCTCGGGAAGCCGGTCCGGCTCACCGAGATCGCGCCGGGCATGGTCGAGACCGACTTCTCCCTCGTCCGCTTCGAAGGCGACCAGGAACGCGCCGACAAGGTCTATGAGGGCCTGACACCGCTCGTCGCCGAGGACGTGGCCGAGGTCATCGGGTTCGTCGCGTCCCGGCCGCCGCACGTCAACCTGGACCAGATCATCCTCAAGCCGCGCGATCAGGCCTCGGCCCGGCGGAACATCAAGACCGGCTAGCGGCTAGCGCGGGGCCGGGGCGTTCGAGGTGGGCGCCCCGCTGGGCGTGGCCGGGACCGAGGTCTCGCGGACCTCGCCCTTGATGGCCGACATGCCCTGCCAGGTCTCCCAGTCGTAGATCCAGTCGTAGATGTCGCCGTCGGCCTCCGACAACGCGATCCGCGTCCCGGTCACCTCCACCGGGTCGCCGTAGACCGCGACCCGGAAGTAGCGTTCGGCGTCGGCCTCCGACAGGTTGATGCATCCGTTGGTGACGTTCGCCGATCCCTGCACGTTCACGGTCGCCGGGTTCGCGTGGATGAACTCGCCGTTGTTGGAGATCCGCACGGCCCAGCGTTCGCGGATGTTGAAGTAACCCGCGGCCGGGTTGCTCATGAAGAACTCTTCGTACTTCTCGGTGACCACGTGGATGCCCGAGCGCGTGACGTTCCGGTCGAGGTCGCCGCCGCCGTAGCTGCACGGCAGCGCCATGAGTTCGACACCGTCGCGGAGCACCACGATCCGGTGCGAGGATTCCTCGGCCTTCACCACCTGGGCCCGCCCGATGGCGAAGTCGCTGGTCACGTCGGCCGCGCCGTACGCGCCGCCGCCGTGGTCGAGGCCGTACAGCTTGGCTGCCATGCTGACCTTCGTGCCGGGTGCGTAGTACTCGCGGGGGCGCCAGTGCACGCGGGAGCCGTTGTCCTCGCCGAGCCACGCCCACGACCCCTCGGTGGGTGGTGTGGTGGTGACGGTCAGCGCCCGCTCCACGGCCTCCTTGTCCTCGACCGTCCCGTTGAACTTCAGGATGATCGGCGCCGCTATGCCGACCTCCTGACCGTCGCCGATGTTCACGACGACGTTCACCTGACTCGACGGCTGCAGCGTGGTGAACGTCCCGGCGACCGGCACGACCTTGCGATCGAGACCCACCGCCGTTCCGCTCCAGGTGTATTCGGTGCCGTAACCGAGGGGCTCGCCGATCGTGTAGGTCGTCCGGTCCTCCGACAACTGACCCTTCACCACGACGCCGCGCGGGTTGGTCAGCTTCACGTCGGGGTTGAGGGAACCGTCGGTCGCCTTGACCGAGAACTCGGCGGTCGGGGTGGCCGGCTCGGCATCGAGGGCCGGGGTGAAAGTCAGGGTGACCGGCGGGTCGGCCGGTGTGTCGTCTCCGGGGCCGAGGCCGGAGCCGGAGCAGGCCGCCACCGCGACCCCGAGCGCTCCGACCCCGGCCGCGGCGAGCACGGAGCGTCGGTTCACCGAGGTCTGGGGAGTCATCACCGCAACAACAGTACCGATGCGCCGCCTCGCATCGGTGGTGTGCGGCCGCGGGGCAGGTGGTCAGGCGTCCGGGGCGTCGTCGTCGCGGGCCGCGCGTCCGGTTCGCACGGACGGCAGGTGCGCGCGCTCGCCGGCGTGGTCCATCATCGACAGCACCTCCGCCGGGCCCTGATACGCGCAGATGGCGTGCGGGATCATCGTCGAGAACTCCGCGGCGTCACCTTCGGGCACGAGGATCGTACGGTCGCCCAGCCACAGCCTCACGGTTCCCGACAGCACCGTGAACCACTCGTAGCCCGGATGGACGCGCAGGTCACCGACGGGTTGCTCGCGGTCGAACCGCATCTTCGCCACGGTGACACCCTGTGGGGCGTTCTCCCGCGAGAGCAGCCACATCGTCATGCCCTCCACCGTGTGCGGCTGGGGCCGGATCACGACATCGGTGTCGTCCGCGGGTTCGACCAGCTGATCCAGGGTCGTGCCCAGCGCGCGGGCGATCGGTACGAGCTGGTCGAGCGCCACCCGCCGATGCCCGGTCTCGATCCGACTCAGTGTGGACGGCGACAGACAGCACCGGGCGGCGAGCGCGTCGAGCGTCCAGCCCCTGGCGATGCGGAGGCCGCGGATGCGCTGGCGGACGACCGCGTCGAGTTCTTGCGTCATTGGCAAGATGCTATGCCATCCGGGCATGGCGGCGCTACCGTGGGGTCATGACCAGCACGCACCATCCCCATCCGACCGCCGGACATCACGAGCACCCGAACCACACCGACCACCACAACCACGCCCGGCTCGCCGCGGTCCTCGACCTCGACGCCGAGCTCATGGCCGACTACCTCGAGGACGCCGCCCGCCTCGTCGCCGAGGTCCTGGGGCGCGTACCCGCGCGCATTGCCGATCTCGGGGCGGGGACCGGGACCGGCACCGAGGCACTCGCCCGCCGCTTCCCGCACGCCTCGATCCTGGCGGTGGACGGGTCGTCCGACATGGTCGCGCTCGTCGAACGACGCGCACGGGAGGGCGGTTTCGACGATCGGGTGACCGCCGTCGTCGCCGATCTCGACGACGGACTGCCGCCGCTCGGAACGCCCGACGTCGTGTGGGCGGCGATGTCGCTGCATCACGTCGCCGATCCGCGGCGCCTGTTGCGGGAGGCCGCGACCTCGCTCGGACCGGAGGGCATCGTCGTGATCACCGAGATGGCGGGCGTCCCGCGTTTCGTCCCCGCCCACGAGGACGCCGAACTGCTCGGGCTGCAGGACCGCTGCCAGACCGCGGCCGCCGGGGCCGGGTGGGAGGCGCTCGTGGACTGGACCGACGCGTTTCACGACGTCGACTACGAGGTACTCCGCGCCGAGACCGTCCACGTCCGGCGCAGCGACCCGAGCCCTTCGGTCGCGCGGTACGCCCGGCACTGGTTCGCCCAGTTCCGGCACCGTTTGGCCGACGCCCTCGATCCCGCCGACCTCGCCCTGCTCGACGACCTGACCGAGGCAGACGCGCGGAATCGTCTCGATGACCTGACCCTCGCCGCCGGACGACTCCTCTGGGTCGCCCGGCCGCGCACCTCCCCCATTCCCACCTCCGAGAGCGAGCAACGATGACCAACTCCTCATCCGCCCAGAAAGACTCCCTCACAACCGAATACGACGTCGCCATCGTCGGCGGCGGAGCTGCCGGACTCAGCGCCGCGACCGTCCTCGCGCGATCACTGCGCAAGGTCGTGGTCATCGACGCGGGGCAACCGCGCAACGCACCGGCGGCCGGCGCCCACAATGTGCTGGGGCAGGACGGGATCGCACCCCTGGAGCTACTCGCCCGCGGTCGGGCGGAGGCGACGGGATACGGCGCCGAGATCCGTTCCGGCACAGTCGTCGACGCGGCCGGCACCGTCGACGACTTCACCCTGCGGCTGTCCTCCGGCGAGGTCGTCGCGGCCCGTCGCCTCATCCTGGCGACCGGCCTGGTCGACGAACTCCCCGACCTCCCCGGCGTCGCGGAGTTGTGGGGACACGATGTGCTGCACTGCCCGTACTGCCACGGCTACGAGGTCCGCGGAACACGCATCGTGCAGATCGCGACGAGCCCGATGTCGGCGCATCAGGCACTGATGTTCCGCCAGCTCAGCGACCGGGTGACCGTGGTCGCGCACGATCCCGACGCCCTGTCGGACGACGACCGGTCGCACTTCGCCGCGGTCGGCATCGACATCGTCGACGCCCGCGTCGAGCGCGTCCGGACGCGCGCGGAGAACGGTTCTGCCCACCTCGACGGCGTGCTCCTGACCGACGGCACCGTGGTCGAGGCCGACGCGGTGGTCGTCTCGCCGCGATTCATCGTCCGCGGCGACCTCTACGAGCGACTCGGCGGCACCCTCGACGACGGCCCGATGGGCGGGTTGGTCGGGACCGGCCCGATGGGCGAGACCGCGTTGCCGGGCGTATGGGCGGTGGGCAACACCACCACCGTGCACGCGATGGTGACCGTCGCCATGGGCGAGGGCGTGTCCGCCGGTGCCGCGGTCAACGCCAGCCTGGTCATGGCCGACCTCGACGCCAAGGTCTCCGCCCTGGCGTGACCGATGCCGGTACGCAGATCCGCGGCCGCCGCCTACTCGGGGAATCCGTCGAGCACGGCGGCCGACGCGGACAGCCCGAGCCGGGTCGCCCCCGCGGCGATGAGCTCAGCGGCCGCCTCGGCGGTCCGGATGCCACCGCTCGCCTTGACTCCCACCCGGTCGCTCACCGCGGCGCGCATCAGTTGCACCGCCTCGACGCTCGCGCCGCCCGCCGGATGGAACCCGGTCGACGTCTTCACCATCGACGCACCGGCCCGCTCGGCGCGGCGGCACACCTCGGTGACGGTGTCAGGCCCGGCGAACTGCAGCAGCGCGGCCGATTCGATGATCACCTTCAGGAGGGTGTCGTCGCCGACGGCCTCCCGGACGGTCAGGACGTCGGCGAACACCTCGTCGAACCGGCCGTCGACGGCCGCACCCACATCGATCACCATGTCGATCTCGTCGGCCCCGGAGTCGACGGCCAGACGCGCCTCGGCCGCCTTGACCAGCGAGTGGTGTTTCCCTGACGGGAACCCGGCCACGACACAGGTCCGCAGTTCCCCGGTGTCGATCGGCAACATCGACGGCGAGAGGCAGACGGCGAGCACCCCGAGTCGTGCGGCCTCGGCGACCGTGGCCTCCGCGTCGGCCCGGGTCGCCTCGGGTTTGAGCAAGGTGTGGTCGATGATGGCGGCGACGTCGCCGCGTCGCAGGTCCTTGTTCGTCACACCGACGAGCTTGGCACACTGACTGTCGTGGCCCCCGCACAGACGATCCCGACAGACCAGACCGAGCGCCGCTACGTGCTGACGCTCGGCTGCCCCGACCGCACCGGCATCGTGGCGCGGATCTCGACCTTCCTCACCGATGTCGGGGGCTGGATCACCGAGGCGGCCTACCACTCCGACGAGGAGACCGGGTGGTTCTTCACCCGCCAGGCCATCCGCGCGGATTCGGTGTCGTCGACCGCGGACGAACTGCGCGCGCGCTTCGCGTCGGAGGTGGCCGCCGAACTCGGACCCGAAACGGATTGGCGCCTCACCGATTCGCGAGAGACGAAGTCCGTGGTCCTCCTGGTGAGCAAGGAGACCCACTGCCTCATCGACCTGCTCGGACGTGCACATCGTGGAGAACTGCCGGCGGCCATCCGGGCGGTCGTCGGCAACCACCGCGAACTGGAAGACCTGGCCACTCGGTTCGGCATCCCGTTCCACCATGTTCCGTTCGAGAGTGAGCGCAAGGCCGAGGCCTTCGGCGAACTGGGGCGGATCGTCGAGGGTTACGACCCCGACGCCGTGGTGCTCGCGCGCTTCATGCAGATCCTGCCGCCGCAGCTCTGTGACGCATGGGCCGGGCGGGCCATCAACATCCACCACAGCTTCCTGCCCAGCTTCGTCGGTGCGCGGCCCTACCACCAGGCCTTCGCGCGCGGGGTCAAGCTGATCGGAGCCACCTGCCACTACGTCACCGCCGACCTGGACGCCGGACCCATCATCGAACAAGACGTCGTCCGCGTGGACCACAGCGACTCGGTCGCCGACATGGTCCGCCAGGGTCGCGACATCGAGACGCTGGTGCTCAGCCGAGGCCTGCGGTGGCATCTCGAGGACCGGGTGCTCGTCCACGGACGTAAGACCGTCGTCTTCAATTGAGGGCCCCACACAGCGAACCGCCCCGCGACTTCCGTCGCGGGGCGGTGCCAAAGTCTGGGCACTCAGCCGGCGGGGGTCTCTTCCTCGCCACCGAGCGAACCGGTGACCAGGTTGCCGATGATCTCCTCGATAGCGCCGGAGATGCCACCCTCGATTGCGTCAGACATATCTGCTCCCTTCGTCATCGGTGAGATTGTTCGTCGATCACCGTCCGCTCTCACCCGTGCGTCGGCTCGACGCCGACGTTACATATACATTTCGGGAATGTCTCCCCTATCAGCGAAACCCGCCTTCGCATATCGCAACAATCGGACCCACGAAAACAGCGTCATCCCAGCTGAAAGCGCAACATTGCCCGAATTGAAATCATGGGAAATCGAATGTGAACACCCTTGAAATGCATCGAAAATGCAACGTGCGGGTGCCTGCGTCGAATCTCGACTCGGCCCAGAAACAGTTCAGCAGTTGATGCCGTCGGGGCCATCAACTGCTGAACCGGTGGTGAGTCGGGCCGATTCAGGTCTCCGAATCGCTGCCGCCGAGCGAACCGCCGCCGATCGAACCCGCGTCACCGAGCCCGCCGATGATCGCCTCGACGGCACCTCCGATCGCACCCGCGAGACCGCCCTCGACTATGCCTGCCATATCCGTCTCCTCTGATGATGGTGAGATGCCAGAGTGTCGGTCGCGCGTCTCACCTGGTCACACGACTCGGGGGCGACGTTACAGACCGATCACGGTATCGTCCTGCGATATGAATAATTCTTGGTTTGGGTTCTCAAATGCCGTTCTAAACAACACATGAATCTCGCGCGGAATTCACCCGACCGGGAACATTCGCGGGGATTTCATGGTGGCATGGATCAATGGTCAGCATTCACGCGACCGGGACTCGATCACGGTCGTTGACGGCCGCCGACCGCCCGCTAGCACTCGACCTTCTCGCGGGGGGAATGCAGGAGGTCCCGGTCTATCGATGGCTTCTGGGCGAGAATTCCCCGCCCGAAGTGTTCCGGTGGTACGGCGACGTCCTCTTCACCGATCTGCTGCCGGGCCTGCGCGGCCTGTTCGCCACCACCGGGGAATTGACCGGACTGATCGCGGTGGCGGGCCCCGATCATCGGACCCAACCGGTCGACGACGAACTGGCGAACCGTACACGCCATTTCGTGGCCGCCCTGGATGGTTTGATTCCACGATTCCGTGAACTCCAGGAGAAATCGCGTGCGCTCGCGATCGATTCCGCCCACAGCATCGTGTTCGCGCTCGTCCACCCGGCCCATCGAAGGAACGGCACTCTCGCGGCAATGCTCGAACCCGTCCTGCAAGAGGCCCTCGGCGCGGGGTCGCCGGTCACCGCCAGCACGGCCGACGCCCACATGGTCGACGTGTACGCACGGAAATGGGGCGGCCGGGTCTACGGCGAGTTCACGCTGACCGACGGTCCGACGGTCTGGTTCCTGACCGTCGACCCGCCGCCGGCGGTCTGAGTCCCGGTCAGACCGAGCAACCGCCCGACTGGCTCTGCGACGAGGTGCCGGTCATCTCACTGGTCAGCTGCACGTCCGAACCGCTGATGGCGAACTCGAGCCCGCTGTCGGTCACCTCGAGCGAGTCGACCTGCACCTCGTCGAAGAACGGGCCGAGCGACGACGTCGTGATCTGGTCGACGATCTGCTGCGCGAAGTCCGGCGGGATGCCGAAGACCAGGGCGCTGGCCTTCACGACCTCGAAGTCGACCCGGCCGTCGTTCAGCACCGGTTTGATGGTCGCCGACACCGGCACCTGGAAGACCATGACCGGGAAGGCGGCCTGCACCTCGAAGGTGCCGTCGGCCGCATTGCCGGTGATCTGCTCGACCGCGCCGACGCCACCGGTCGGGGTGCCGGTGCTCTGACCGGACGCCCCGGCCTGCTCCTTGCTGAGTTCGACGATCCGCTCGTAGGGGATGAAACCCGTGCCGTCGAGACTCTGGATGTCGGTGGAGTTCTCGGTGCCCGAGATTCCGTCCGCACGCATGTGCAGACGGACGCCCCCGGCACTGTCATCGGTGTCGACCTGTACGAACGGGATGTCGCCGCTGCCCTGCAGGAGGATCGGCTTACGGCTGAGCGACACCTCGGTCGGCACGCCGGTCAGCCCGCTGAAGGATTCCTCGAGACAGTTGGTGACCTTGTTGCGCAGGTACAGCTCGCTGCCGACCGCGGCGATGACCGCGAGGAGCAGCACACCGACGACGCTGAGGGCGACGATCTTGCGGGTGCTCCGCTTCTTGCGCGGGGAGGTGAGGACCGGTCCGCTGCCGGTGGAGTCGGCGGGTCCCGGAGGAATCGGTCCCGAGGCGGCCGTCCCGGCCCCGTACGGGTCTTCGCCGGGCGCGAACTGCGAGGTGGGGGGCTTGGCACCGCCGATGGTGCCGGTGTCGGCGTCGGACGGCGGGATGGCCGAGTAGGCCTGTGCTCCCGGGACGATCGGTTCGGTCGCGAACTGCTCGGTCGCGGGCGGCTCGCCCTGTTCGGTGCCGGACACCGGACGCCATTCGTCGCCCTGGCCCGTCGACGTCGGCTCACCGGTCGTACCGGGCTGGGAGGGGTCGCCGGCATGCGGATCGATCTTCGCGGTCTCGTCGGCGTTGTCCCCGGATGAGGAATCGGGGCGGGGCGTGTTGCTGTCGCTCATGGGTTCCGTCCTGGGTCGTCTGACTCGCGGAGCCGCGTGTGGGCCGGCGTCACGTCGTTGTCCGTCTCGCCGCCGACCGGCAGTGGGCGCTCGTTGGCGAGGACTGCCAGTTGCGTACGGGCTTGGTCGACCAGTGCTAGGTCGAGGTCGTGCACGTCCACCCGGATGCTATCCGGATACGCGGCGACCAACGTACCGAATGGGTCTGTGATTTGGCTGTGTCCGATTCCGGTCGGCGCACTCGACGACGCGGCCGCCTCGTCGGTGGGAAACGCCTGGTCGACGGCCACGACGAAGGTCGTCGAGTCCAGCGCTCGGGCCGCGGCGAGCACCTCCCACTGACGCAGTTTGCCCGGTCCTGAGCCCCAGGACGTGGGTACCACGATCACCTGGGCGCCCTTCCGTGCGAGGTGGGTGAACAATGCGGGGAATCGGATGTCGTAGCAGGTGGCCACGCCGACGGTGACGTCGCCGACCGCGAAGGTCAGCGGCTCCGCTCCGGCGGCCACGTTCTTCGACTCGGTGAATCCGAAGGCGTCGTAGAGATGGATCTTGTGGTACCCGCGGCGTGTCCCGTCCGGGTGTGCGACGACGACGGTGTTGCGGACCCGGCCGTCGCCGGCAGGCGTGAACATCCCGGCCACCACCGTGACCCCTGACGCCGCGGCGACGTCGGACACCCCGCGCGCCCACGGACCGTCGAGATCCTCGGCGACGGGCTTCAGCGGCACCCCGAACCGGCACATCGTGGCCTCCGGGAAGACGACGAGCTCGGCGCCGCGCGACGCCGCGTCCGCGGTGACCGCACGCACCGTCTCGAGGTTGGCGGTGGGGTCGTCGGTCGAACTGATCTGGGCCATCGCGACACGCATGACGGCCACACTATCCAGCCGGTGCGACGGTCTCCCACGGAACCGTGAGCACGTTGTCGGACAGGCGGCGCCGCGGCATCTCGCAGTCGACCCCACGGTCGCGCAGCAGACCCAGTGCATGCACCCATCGGGCGCGCGGGCCGTACGGCGCCAACGGCGCGGCGATGTCCCAGCACTGATCGGCCAGGGTCAGCAGGGTGTGGATCCGCTCGCCCGGCACGTTGCGATGGATCAGCGCCTTGGGCAGACGCTCGGCCAGGTCCGACGGACGGTCCGAATGCTCCGGCGCCCAGCTGAGGGTCATGCTCACCGGCCCGTCGACGTCTAGCAGCACCCAGCTGCACCGTCGGCCGATCTCGTCGCACGTCCCCTCGACGATCACTCCGCCCGGCGAGAGTGCACCACGGATCCGGGCCCACGCGTCGTCGACCTCGTTCTCGTCGTACTGACGCAGCACGTTGAACGCGCGCACCACCCGGGGTCGCAGGCCGCCCAGCTCGAAGCCGCCGAGCCCGAACCGCACGCCGGCACGGGGCTCGACCACGCGGGCGGGGTCGATCTCGAGACCGACCATCTCCAGATCCGGGGCGACCGCGCGGAGCCGTTCGGCCATCTCGACGGTCGTGTCCGGACGCGCACCGTAGCCGAGGTCGACGACCAGCGGCCGGGGCACGTCCAGGGCGGCACGCACCCGCGGGGAGTGGACCATCCACCTGTCCACCCGCCGGAGCCGGTTGATGTTCGTCGTGCCCCGGGTGACCCGGCCCTGCGGTCTGTGCTCGATGCGCTCGGACCTGACGGACGGGCGGCCGGCTCGGATCACAAGTTCTTGTCGACCCAGTCCTTGGCGTACTCGGCCTCGGCGCGGAACAGGTCGACGAGGTTGATCAGGATCATCTGCTCGAGCTTGCCGTTGACGAACGGGACGAAGACCTTCGCCTCACTGGTCCGGCGGATCGTGCAGCCACCGTTCTCGGTGGGGAAGAGTTCCTGCCAACCGTTGAGGCTGCCCGGTCCCGCCGGGATCGAGGCGTTGTAGGTGCCCTTGGTGTTGTCCGGGTCGAACGGGCCCAGGGTCTCCTCGCGGGTGATGACCATGTCCTTCTTCATCACCGTCTGCGCGAGCGCGGGCAGCTGGTCGCGCCCGATCGTCTGCTTGAGGACCACCCGGATACCCGTCTCGTCGGAGACGAAGGAGTCGACCTCGCAGTGCGGGGAGATCATCTGGAAGCCCGCCATCATGTCGTCCCAGTACTGCTTGATGCTCTGGGCCTGGTAGAGCTTCTCCGCGGACTGCGTGTACCGAGCGGAGTAGCTGAGCCGTCGTGCCATGCAGACCAGGCTACGTCAGCGGATTCTCGGTCTCCCACTCGACGGTGTGTCCGCGCTCGGCGTCGAGCAGCGCCGACAGCTCGCTGACCACCGCCTTCTCGATCTTCCCGCCGAACAGCGGGAGATTCACCGACACCTCGGCGCGGTTGTCGGTGGTCGCCGGGTCACCCGACGTCACGGTGGTGCCGGTGATGTCGACCGGCACCGGCGCCCCGTCGACCGTGGCATGTGTCTCCCCCTCGATCCGGTCGCCGACCAGGCGGTATGTGTTCTTGCGCGGGATTCGGAGGTCGCCCGGCATGACCTTGGTGACCGCGGACGGCAGCTTGTCGGCGGGAATGCCCTGCTGGATCTCGACGGTGACCGTGTCGCCGGTGATCGTCACCTTCTCGACATGCCCGTGCCCGGAGTTCATGCGCTCGACGAGGTCGTGCCAGTACTTCTCGGTGGTGTAGATCGCCCACAGACGCGCGGTGGAGAAGGGATAGGACACCGTGTGCTGCAGCTTGCTCGCCATGATGAGAACGCTACCGCCCGCCGGTTAACGTTGAGGACGTGACCAACACGCAGGCGCCGCTGAGCGCGCCCCTCGCCGAGCTGACCACCCTGCGTCTGGGTGGGCCCGCGCGCGAGATCATCCGCTGCGAAGACACCCGCACCATCGTGGAGACCATCCTCGACCTCGATGCACGGTCCGAGCCGGTCCTCGTCGTCGGCGGCGGTTCGAACCTCGTCATCGGCGACGCCGGGTTCGACGGGACGGCGGTCGTACTCGGCAGCCGACGCCTCGAGTTCGGATCGGGCCGTGAGTCGGGACGGCCGCACGTGGTCGCCGACGCTGGCGTGGGCTGGGACGAGCTGGTCGCCGCGACGGTCGACGCCGGTTTCGGCGGACTCGAGTGCCTCTCCGGGATCCCCGGCGCGGCCGGGGCGACCCCGGTGCAGAACGTCGGGGCCTACGGCGTCGAGGTGGCCGACATCCTCCGATCGGTTCAGGTCCTCGATCGACGCTCCGGCAACCTGCGGTGGGTCTCCCCCACCGAGCTCGGTCTCGGCTACCGGACCAGCAATCTCAAGCACCGGCACGACTTCGTGGTCGTCGCGGTCTCGTTCTGGCTCAACGACGATCGCGTGAGCCAGCCGATCCGCTACCGCGAACTCGCGACCCGCGTGGGGGTCGAACCGGACGATCGGGTCGACGCCGCCACGGTGCGCGCAGCCGTGCTCGACCTGCGCGCGGGCAAGGGCATGGTGCTCGACGCGACGGACTTCGACACCTGGAGCGCCGGCTCGTTCTTCACCAACCCGATCGTGCCGGGCGATGACGCCCCGGCGGTGCTCGACCGGATCGCGGCGCGCGTCGGCGACGACGTCGCGATCCCCACCTATCGCGCGGGCACCGATGACACCGACGCGGCGATCAAACTGTCGGCCGGGTGGCTGATCGAACGGGCGGGCTTCCGCCGTGGACACCCGGGCCCGGACGCGGCGGTCCGACTCTCGACGAAACACACTCTGGCGCTGACCAATCGGGGCGCCGCGACCACCGCCCAGCTCCTCGATCTGGCTCGCGAGGTCCGCGACGGCGTCGACGAGGCGTTCGGGGTGACATTGCGGCCCGAGCCGGTCCTGGTCAACTGCAGTCTGTGACGGGAAAGACCGGTCAGACCGCCTGGGTGTCCTTCAGATCCGCTGTCTCCCGGGAACTCTCGGCGACGACGTCGTCGAGCAGGGCGTTGAAGCGTTCGGCGGCCTCGATGCTCGACATGTGTCCGACGCCGTCGTAGACGACCATCTCTCGCAGCGAACCGTTGCGGCGCAACACCTCGGCGATCTGCTCGGCGTGTACCTGCGGGGTGAGCCGGTCCTCGGTGCCGACGACCACGGTGGTCGGCACCGTCAACGCCTCGAGTCCGGCGGTCACATCGAGCTTCCCCATCGCCGAACCCCATCCGGCCCGAGCGCGCGGCGGGCACGAGCCGATCATCTCGTCGACGAACTCGACGTGCGCCCGGCGGGCGTGCGGCCCGAGGGCGATGTAGTGCGAGAAGCGGACGCCGTAGGACGTCTTCGGGATCGGAACCGGGACCGAGGTGATCATCTTCGCGGCGGCCGGCGCGAACGGTTTGGCGTACGCCGGCAGATCGACCGGGATCAGCAGGTGGTTGTCCATGACCGCCTTGGCGGCGGTCGAGACCAGCACCACCGACGACACCAGCGACCCGACCTTGTCGGGGTATTGGGCCGCCCACGACATGATGGTCATGCCGCCCATGCTGTGTCCCACCAGGATCGCGCGGCGCCCGGCCGGCACTGCCGCCTCGAGCACCGCGTCGAGGTCCTCACCGAGCATGGCGACGGTCGGTCGGCGGTGGCCGCGCTCACTGCCACCGTGGCCGCGCTGGTCGTAGGTGACGACCCGGCGGGAGCCGCCCTCGGAGGCGGCCAGGTGGTTGATCTGCGGGTACCAGTAGGCGGTGTTGCAGGTCCAGCCGTGGACCATCACGATGACGTCGCCGGTGTCGTCGGCGCCGGGGTCGTCGGGGTCACCGTAGACCTCGACATTGAGCCGGGCCCCGTCCGCGGTCGGGACCTCGAGACGTTGCGGGGCGTTGTCCGGGCGGGTGAGGAGATCGTCCGGGCCGTCGTCGACGGCGAATTCGGCCTGCAGTGCCTCGCGCGCGAGTCGCGCGAAGACGGTTCCGATTCCCAGCGCGACCACGCCCGCCCCGATCGCGGTGGCAACGCTGCCCGCACTGGCCACTGACTTCGTGTTCATCCGGCACTCCTCACCTGTCGAGGACCTCACTGGTCCTCTGCAAGGCACCGAATCCGGCTCAGCGCCCCGTCTCGGGGTTCAATGTACCAACGTCCGTTGTCTCATAGTCCGCCTGTGCCGGCTCCGACTCCTCGCCGGCGGGCAGGACCGGCGGGGGCACCTCGGCGTCGAAGTAGGTCGCCGCCTCCCCGATCGCCTTGGAGATCTGCTCGTCGAGCGCCTTGCGGAACGTCGTCTCGACGATCTCGTGGGCGATGGGCCGAACCGTCTGGATGAGGTCGGCCATCTCGCTGACGCCGGCCTCGCCCAGGTCGGGGAGGTTCTCGTCGAAGTACTTGTCGGTGATGATCGAGACGAAGCTGGTGGCGACATCTTCGAGGTCTTCCTGGACGCGGACCCACCGGTCGAGCAGGACATCGATGTCGACCCCGCTCTTGACCAGGATCTCGGCCCCCTCGAGCAATTCCGGGTTGCGAATCGCGTAGTGCGCGCCGTCCTTCGCCAGCAGTCCGAGCTTCTGGCTGAGCGCGATCGACCGGTCGCTGGCGTTCAGCGTCTTGCGCAACTCGGTGATGGTGATCGTCGCCGCGCGCTTGAAGTTGCGGAACCGGCCGCCCTTCGGTGTGCCGCGCAGGATCTGCTCCACCCGCATGCCGTGATGCGCCGCGTGCAGCAGCTCACTGATGGTGGCGAAGGTGTAACCGCGCTCGAGCATGCGCGAGATCAGGTTCAGCCGGACGAGGTGCTGGTCGGAATACCAACCGGCGCGTCCGCGAATGGTGGGCGGCGGCAACAGTCCGCGGTCCTGATAGACCCGGATGTTGCGAACGCTGACCCCGGATGCCTCCGCCAGGTCGTTGATCCGATACTCCGCCACGATGCGTCAGGCCCTTTTGCTGAACCAGGACTTGCCCTGGATGTCGTCGACCCGTTTGCGTACGTCGACGAGGTAGACGAGCATCGCGACCACTCCGATGATGCCCAGGAAGTTCACCGCACCGAAGAACCAGATGAACAGGGTCGCGGCGGCGAGGATCGAGACCCAGATGACCTTGCTCTGCCGATCCACCGCCGGGAAGGCGTCGGGCCGCTGGATGGCGGCGTGGATGAGCGCGACGGTCGAGGCGATGCCCGCGACCACCGTGAGCGTCAGCATGATCAGACTCTGGCCGTAGGCCATTACGCTGAAGAAGTCCACGTCGAACACTGTAGTCGCGCGAGTGCCGTTTGCTGCGACACCCTACGACGCGGTGCGGTCACCCGGCCCGTCGACGATCATTCGGCGCCGGGTGACGCCTTCTTCGCCGGGGCCTTCTCGGCAGCAGCCTTCTTGGCCGGGGTCTGCTTCGCGGCGGCCTTTTTCGCCGGGGTCTTCTTGGCCGCGGTCTGTGTGGTCGCAGCCTTCTTCGCCGGAGCCTTCTTCGCCGGGGTCTTCTTGGCCGGTGCCTTCTTGGCGGCGGTCTTCGCGGCAGCCCGCTCGGCCGGGCCCTTGACGGCGGCGGCCTTCTTGGCGGGCGCCTTGGCCGGCGCCGCCTTCTTCGTCGCCGACTCCTTTGCCGCCGCCTTCTTCGCCGGAGCGCTCTTGGCCTGCGTCTTCTTGGCCGGCGCACTCTTGGCCGGGACCTTGGTCGCCGAAGTCTTTGTCGCCGGGGCCTTCTTCGCCACTTCTTTCGCCGGCGATGCCTTCTTCGCCGCTTCCTTGGCCGGCGCCGTCGTGACCGCGGCTTTCTCGGCGGGTGCCGCCTTCTTCGCCGGTGCCGCCTTCGTCGCGGCCTTCGCCGGCGGAACGATGTCGCCTTCCGACTTCACCGGCGGCTCGATGCGTGGCTTCTCGTCGCGGGGCGCATCGTCGGCCCGGTTCGCCAGCTTCAGCGCACGTTCGCCGACCGCCCGCGTCTGCTCGGAGATCGTTCCGAGCGCGTCTTCGGTGAGACCGACGGCGTCGTTGTACACCTTCTCGAGCTTCGGCAGGTTCTCGCCGACGAGCGGTTGTGACTTGAGCTTCTCCACCGCCTCGTCGCGTCGTTCCGCCAGCGCGGTCAGCAGTCCCGCGGCCACCGCGAGGTACGCCTCGGCCACCTTGCGCAGTTCCTCCGGGGAGAACCGCGCCTTCAGATCCTCGATCTCGGCGGGCAATTCGACCGGCAGCGCCGACAGTTTGGTCCTCGCCTCCTCGAAGATGGCCAGTGCCGTGGCGAGCGCCTCGTCGATCCGGGCCTGGGCGTCGTCCCGCGAACCGGTGATCCGCGCCTCGAGCCTGGACTGTGTCGAACCGACCGTCTCGACCAGCTTCGACTGGGTGTTCTCGACGGTCTCGGCGATCTTGGATTGCGCGTCGGCGACCTTCGCCTGGGTCGACCCGACGGTCTCGACGAGCTTCGATTGGGCTTGCTCGCTCGCGGCCTCGCCGCGCTCACGCACGTCTGCGAGCAAGGCAGCCACCTGCCCCACGGCTGTGGTCAACGGGTTCTCGCTCATCAACTACTCCTTGCCGGTCGACTCGATCGTGTTCTCTTTCCGGAACGACTCGTAGATCTCCAGCAACATCTGCTTCTGACGTTCGTTGATGGAGTCATCTGCGATGAGAGCATCACGGACCGGGCTCGCGGGCCGTTCTTCGAGTATCCCCGCCCGCACGTACAGGACCTCGGCCGACACGCGGAGACCCTTGGCGATCTGGGCGAGCACTTCCGCCGACGGCTTCCGCAGACCGCGTTCGATCTGGCTGAGGTAGGGGTTGCTCACGCCCGCCCGCTCGGCGAGTTGGCGCAGCGAGACCTTGCCCGCGACCCGCTGGGACCGGATGAACGCACCGATGTCCTGGGCCGCGTTGGCGACGGCCTCGACCGCCTCCACCGCGATGGGGGTCGTCGAATCAGGGTCGTCGCCGACCGCCTCGACGGCGGAAACGCGGTCAGCAGTAGAGGTTTCACCCGGTGCGGCGGAGTCGGCGACCGAGGCGTCGTCCGCGTCGGGAGACGCTTCATCCTTCTCGGACTGCATCAACGCTCCGTTCTCATGGTGGGGCCCGACGTTCGGCGATGTGTCCGACTTTCGGCCCGTTCTCCCAGTATCAACACCAGTGCTAGCCCGTGCAAGCACACAGCAAACTCCCGCTTCGACGCCACGGACGATGCGGCGACGATGCGTCAGGAGAAGATCAGCACCGAGGTGGAGTAGATGACGAGCCCGGCGAGTGCGCCGACGACGGTGCCGTTGATCCGGATGAACTGCAGGTCGCGGCCGACCTGTAGTTCGATCTTGCGACTCGTGTCATCGGCATCCCAACCACGCACGGTCTCGGTGATGACCGAGATGATCTCCTGCGAGTAGTTCGCGGCGACGTGGTGCGCGACCCGCGCCACCCAGCCGTTCATCTTCTCCTGCAGCGGCCGGTCGTCGCGGACACGTTCCGCGAGTTGGATGATGGAGTCCGACAACGTGTTCCGCAGCGTGCTGTTCGGGTCCGACAGCATCTCCTCGATGACGGCCTTGCCGGTCTGCCACGCCGTCGACGCCGCACCGGTCACCTCGTCGCGTCCGACCAGTTCGAGCTTGAGAGCCTCGAACTTGGCGATCATCTCGGGGTCGTGCTGCAGATCGTCGGCGAACTTCTCCACGAAATCGTGCATGGCCCGCCGCAATTCGTGATCGGGATCCACCCGCACCTTGTAGGTGAAGTCGACGAGTTCGCGATAGATCCGGTCCCCCACCAGACTGTTGACGAACTTCGGCGTCCACTGGGGTCCGTCCCGGTCGACGACCCGATCGATCAGATCCTGGCTGCCGACCGCCCATTCATGAGCCCGGTCACACAGCAGCTGGAACACCGGCTCCAGACGATCCTCGGCGATCAGCTGTTCGAGGATGCGCCCGGTGGGTGGCGCCCACTGGGGTTCGGCCGCCCACTTCAGCGCGGCCTGGATGAGTTGTTCGACGTCCTCGTCGCGCAGCATCTCCGCGGCGAGCTTGATCGCACGGGCGGCTTCGCCACTCACCCGCGGCGCGTTGCGCGGGTCGGCGACCCACGTCGACAACCGTCGGGGCAGATCCAGCTGCTCCGCTCGGTACACCACCACATCGGGCGTCATGAAGTTCTCTTCGATGAAGCCGCCGAGTTGTTCGCCGATGTCGTCCTTCTTCTTGCGGATCAGGGCCGTGTGCGGGATCGGGATGCCCAGTGGGTGGCGGAACAGGGCGGTCACCGCGAACCAGTCGGCCAGCGCGCCGACCATCCCGGCTTCGGAGGCCGCGCGGACGTAGCCGACCCAGGCCGCGACGTCGGCGCCGTCGCGATGCTCGAGGTAGCGGGTGAACAGATACACGATCGCGGCGAAGACCAGGAAGCCCGTGGCCACCGCTTTCATCTTGCGAAGGTCCCTGCGTCTGCCCTCGTCGCCGGCGCTGTTCCCGCCGAATCCGGGCGCGGACGCCTTGGCCGGCGGACCGTCGTGCTGACCGGCGACTCCTGGGATGACTGTCGATGCCATGGAACCAGTGTCACCCATCGAGCGACTACGCTGGCTGCGTGATGGCCAACCGCCCGAATCCCGCCGCGGCCGCGCGCGCCGCAGTGGCGGCCGCGGCCAACGTGACGCGCGGGCTGGAACAGGTCCTGACGACGGTCACCGAGTCGGTCGCCGAGACCGGCGCCAAACCCGACGGTCGCAAACAGCGGTGGGAGAAGCACAAGCTCGCCCGACGCACCGAACTCACCGACGGTGTCATCGCCGCGGTCCGTGAACTGGGCGCCGACGTCGGCATGGACGAGATCGCCGCCCACATCGGCGTCTCCAAGACCGTCCTGTACCGCTACTTCGCCGACAAGAGCGACCTCGGCGTCGCGACGACGGTGCGGTTCTTCGAGACGACGATCTATCCGCGGCTGACCGAGGCGATCGCCGACGATCTCGACGAGTACACGCTCACCCACACCATCATCGGGGTGTACGTGCACGCCGTCGACGACGAACCGCAGCTGTACCGGTTCGCCCTGGCCAGTTCACCCACCTCGTCCCCGGCGCCCGCCGATTCGGTGCGACTTGTCACCCAGTTGGTGATGGGGAACATCCAGCTGCGGATGGCCGAACGCGGCGCGGACACCACCGGCGCCGAGCTCTGGTCGCACGCGCTCGTGGGCGGTATCCAGCACGTCGTGGACTGGTGGATGACCAAACGCACCCTCAGCGCCGACGAAGTCGTGGATTATCTGACCATGATGGTCTGGAGCGCGGTCGTGGGTGTCTGGCAGGTCAACGGGTCCCGGGAGAAGTTCCTGGCAGCGCCGCCTGCGCTCTTCGATCCCCCACCCGCCGATCCCCTGCCCGTCGATCCCGCCTCCGGGACCCCCGGCGCCTGATGACGCGCGTCGCTCTCGTCACCGGCGGCAGTCGCGGCGTCGGGTACGGCATCGCTCGTGCGCTCATCGACGACGGGTGGACGACGTATGTCACGTCGCGACAGGGAACCGGCCCCGACGGCGCCCGCGCGCTGCCCTGCGATCACACCGACGACGCCGCGGTGGCCGCGGCGTTCGACGAGATCGCCACCGGCGCAGGCGGTCTGGATCTGCTCGTCAACAACGCGTGGGCCGCGCCGAAGGGTTTCGGCGGGTTCTCCGACCCGTTCTGGAAGCGACCGGTCGACGACTGGGACACCCTGATCGGCGTCGGACTGCGAGCGCATTACGTGGCCTCGGTGCACGCGGCCCGGCTCATGACCGACGCCGGCCGCGGGCTCATCGCCAACATCTCGTCGTTCGGCTCGCGCGGCCATCTGCACTCGGTCCTGTACGGGATGAGCAAGACCGCCCTGGACAAGATGGCCGCGGACATGGCGGTGGAACTGCGGGGCACCGGCGTCAGCTCGATCTCGTTGTGGCTCGGCCTGATCCGCACCGAGCTGTTGCTGTCACTCGGCGTCGACGAATTCGCCGGTTTCTCGCTCGCCCGCGCGGAGGATCCCGAGTTCGTCGGCCGGGTCATCTCCCGGCTCGCAGCCGATCCCGGGCTGTCCGACCTCAGCGGCCGCACGCTCGTCACCGCCGAACTCGGTTCCGCCTATGGGATCGTGAACAACGATGGCACGCCGCCGGATTCACATCGCACGGCGTTCGGTGGCGGGCCGCTGTTCCCACCCCCGGCCGAGCCGGCGCCCGCATCCGACCCCGAGAGGACCCCATGACCGCTGGTTGGACCACTCCCGCCGCCGATGCCCTGCGCGTCGGGGCCATCGGGCCGATCGCGTCGTTCGACCCGGAGACGACGCCGGGCTTCGACGGCGACAAGGCCTCCGGCACGGAGTTGCTCGCGCAGCGCGGCGAGGTTCTCGCCGATCTCCAGGAGTTGTTGTACGCCAACGGCCGGGCCGGTGACCACCGCTCGGTTCTGCTCGTGCTGCAGGGCATGGACACCGCCGGCAAGGGCGGCATCGTGCGCCACGTGGGCGGGATGATGGACCCTCAGGGTCTGTCGATCAAGGGGTTCGGCAAACCCACCAAAGAGGAGTTGCAGCACGACTTCCTGTGGCGTATCCACCGCGCCCTTCCGCCCGCGGGCCGGATCGGGATCTTCGACCGGTCGCACTACGAGGACGTCCTCCCCGTCCGGGTGCACGATCTCGTCCCGCAGTCGGTGTGGGAGAAACGCTACGACCTGATCAACCAGTTCGAGTCCGAACTCGTCGCCGGCGGGACCACCGTCGTCAAGTGTTGCCTCGTGGTGTCGAAGGACGAGCAGAAGAGCCGCCTCGCCGCGCGCCTCGAAAGACCCGACAAGTACTGGAAGTACAACCCGGGCGATGTCGACGAACGCGGTCACTGGGACGCCTATCTCGAGGCATATCAGGCGATCTTCGACCTGACCGACCGCGACTCCGCGCCGTGGTTCGTCATCCCGTCGAACCGCAAGTGGTTCGCGCGCCTCGCGGTGTGCGAACTGCTCATCGACGCGCTCACTCGCCTCGACCTCGACTGGCCTGCCGCCGATTTCGACGTCGAGGCCGAGAAGAGACGACTCGCCGCCGCGGACTGAATTTCCGCTCCCCAATCCGAAAGAGCCGCACACCAAGTGGTCCCTGATCCGAAAGAGCCACACACTTATTGGTCCCTGAGGTGCGAGCGAAGCGAGCCACGAAGGGTCTTCGCAACTCGCCTCGCCAGGCCCTTCGTGGCTCGTCGCTTGCGCTCCTCGCACCTCAGGGACCAGGGGTTATGCGGTTCTTTCGGATCAGAAAGCAGGAACCGGGCGCCGACTGAGCACCTCGTGCGCCGCCAGCCCGACGACAAGCGCCCAGAACGCGCCGCCGATCCCCCCGAAGGTGACACCCGCGGCCGCGGTCACGAACGCCAGTGCCGCGGGAATGCGGAACTCCGGCTTCTCGAACGCACCCAGGATCGACGCCACGAAAGTGGTCAGCAGCGCAAGTCCGGCAACGGCTTCGAGCAGTCCGTCCGGTGCGATCGCCGTGACGACGACCAGCGCACCCGACAGCGCGGCGAGCACGAGACTCGTCGACCCCGTGGCCACGCCGGCGATCCATCGTCGCGACCGGTCGGCGCCCGCCTCCGGACCCGCGGCCAGTGCCGCGGACAGCGCGGCGAGGTTGATCGCGTGTCCGCCGAACGGTGCCCCGATCACGGTTCCCGCCCCGGTCACGAACATCGCCGGCCGCCACGGTGTTTCGTAACCGAACGACTTGAGTACGGCCACCCCCGGAACGTTTTGTGAGGCCATGGTGACGACGAAGAGCGGAATCGCGAGGCCGACAATCGCTGTCGCGTCGAACGCCGGTGTGGTCCAGGCCAGCTGCGGCCACCACGTCTCACCGGCCCAGCCGTCGTAGCCATCGACGGCGAGGTTCACGCCGATCACGATCAGTGCGGTGACCAGAGCCAGCGGCAGCGCCCACCGCGGCAACCATCGCATGGCCAGCAACCAAACGAGGAGTATCGGAATCGTCGACCACGGTTGCGCTGACAACGAGGTCATCGGCGCCAGACACAGGGTGAGCAGCACCCCCGCGAGCATCGCCTGGGCGATTGGCGTCGGAATCCGGCCGATCAGCTCACCGAGTGCCGGCACCAGCCCGGTCGCCACGATCAGCAGCCCGACCACGAGAAACGCTCCCACCGCCGCAGGCCACCCCGCGTCATAGGACGCACCGGCCGAGACGAGCAGCGCGGCGCCCGGCGTCGACCACGCCAGCGTCACCGGGCGGCGCGTGCGCAGCGAGAGCAGGATGGACCCGAGGCCGAACAGAACCGTCAGGACGAGCAGACCCGACGCCGCCTGGGCGGCGGACGCACCGACCGCGCGCAGGCCGGTCACCACCACGACGAAGGACGAGGTGAAACCGACCAGAGAGGTGACGATTCCAGCGATGATCGGCTCGCTACGAGTCGACGACACGGGGCTGGTCATGACGCGAGCATAACGGTATCGTTCCGTAAACAGAACATTCGGGATGCCGGGCACCCGATCGACCGAAACGAGTGCAGGCCGCGACGATGACTCATGGCGATGATCGACGACGCGCTGTCGGCGCCCGGATCTCGGCCCTCCGCAAGCACCGTGGCCTGAGCTTGTCGGGGCTCGCCCGCGAGGCCCGGATCGGGAAGGGGTCGCTGTCCGAACTCGAAGGCGGCCAACGCAATCCCACACTCGACACGCTCTATGCCGTCGCCGGGCCGCTCGGGGTGCCGCTGTCCGCCCTCCTGGGCGAGGATTCCGGCACCGAGGGCGTCGACCCACATCTCGCCGCGCGATTGCTCCATGTCGAGCACCACGACGACGGATCGGTGTCCGAGGTGTTCTGGTTGCGCGTGACCCAGGGCGGAACCAGGGAGTCGCCCGCGCACGGGCCCGGCGTCGTCGAGCACGTGTATGTGGTCAGCGGTCACCTCTGCGCCGGGCGCGCGGGCGAGGAACACACGGCCGGGCCGGGCGAATCACTGCAGTGGCTCTCCGACGCTCCGCACACCTACCGCAGCGACGACGGCGCGCTCGCGGTCCTCACCATCCGGACGCCCTGACCGGCGCCGTCGAATCCCGCTCCCGCGGTGCTGTTTCCGTCCCGCTGATGAGATCCGATCAGCGAGACGGAAGCGGGGCCGCGGGAAGGGTGGGGAAAACCCGATGGAGCCGAGACGCCCTTCGCTGCGTCGAATAGAGATGACCAGCTACCCACTGGACCGCTACGGTCTGATCCGTCGCGGCGCCGCACTCGATGCGGCCTTCTCCGACAACCTGCTTGCTGCAGCGGTATCCGCCGGGGACCTGATCCGGCTCATCCCCGGCGTCTACGTGCCGGCATCCGACGACTTCGCCGGGCACGAAGGCGACCAGGAGTTGCACCGCCTCAAGTCTGTCGCGATCGCCACGTCACAGCCGGCGAGCGCACCACAGTTGCCACTGAGTCACGTCTCGGCCGCCGCGGTGCTCGGCATTCCGCTGCTGAAGCCCGCCACCGAACGCGTTCACGTCACCAACGGCAAGAAGGCCGGCGGATTCATCGCGACGCATCGTCACGTTCACGCCGCCGCCCTGACGGCAGACGAGCTCGCCGTCGTCGACGGAATACCCGTCACCAGAATCGAGCGAACCGCTGTCGATGTAGCGGCCGGGGGCGACTTCGCACAGGCCCTCACCGCCTTCGACCAGGCACTTCGAGCAGGCGCCGATCGTGAGCTCATGGGCCGGATGCTCGCCTCTCGTCGTCGGCGCGGAGGTCGAGTGGCTCGGCGTGCGCTGGCACTGGCCGATGGGGCGGCCGAAAGCGTCGGCGAATCGTGGAGTCGGGCGCAGATGATCGAGGCCGGCCTGCCTGCTCCACGACTGCAACGCGAGTACTGTGCGCGGAGCGGCGTCTACCGTGTCGACTTCGACTGGGGGGCGAAGCTCGTCGGGGAGTTCGACGGCATGGTCAAATACGGCCGCCTTCGGCCATCAGGGATGACGGTGGCCGACGTCGTGCTGCAGGAGAAGCTGCGCGAGGACGAGATTCGCGCGCTGGGCCCCGTCGTCGTGCGCTGGACCTGGTCGATGCTCGAGGACGGGTCCTTCATCGGTCTGCTCCGGCCATGGCTGGAGAAGTTCGAGTTGACGAGCTGAGTCCCGCGGTCCCATTTCCCTCCCGCTGATCAGATCTCATCAGCGGGACGGAAACACCACCGCGAGACAGGGACCTCGTCCCGAGACAAAGGCGCCCCCCACACACGGCAACGCCCCCGCCGGAGCGGGGGCGTTGCCGGATGCGACTGTGTGCGACTTACTTCGCGGTGGTCGGCTTCTTGACCGGGGCCTTCTTGGCCGGCGCCTTCTTGGCGGCGGTCTTCTTCACGGCCGGCACCGGGGTGTCCTTGGCCTCGGCGACCTTCTTGGCCGGCGAAGCCTTGGCGGCACGGCCCTTGGCCTCGACAGTGCCTGCGGCGCCGTCGATCTCCTTGGCCGCGTCGTCGGCCTGCTCCTTGACGCTGCTGCCGGCCTCTTCGATCGCGACGGCGACGTCCTCGACCTGCTCGCTCGCACGGCCGGCGAGCTTCGCCGCACGATCGCCGACGAGGCGGGTCTGGGTCGACACGACGCCGAGGGCGTCCTCGGTCAGGTCGACGGCGTCGTTGTAGACCTTCTCGGCGCGCGACAGGTTCTCCTGGACGAGCGGCTTGGTGCGCAGGCGCTCGAGGGTGGCCTCGCCGCGCTCGGCGAGCGAGGTGTAGAAGCCGTAGGCCTTCTCGACGTAGGGGTCGGCGAGGCGCTTGAGCTCCTCGGCGGTCAGCTTGCCGCGCAGCTCGTCGAGGTCGCTCGGGACCTCCTCGGACAGCGAGCCGATGCGGGTCTTGGCCTCGTCGAAACGCGTCTGGGCGGTCTCGGGCAGATCCGTGATCAGGGTCTTGGTCTCGGCGTAGCGGGCCTCGAGACGCGACTGGGCGGTCTCGGCAGCAGCCTCGGTGCGCTCACGCAGTTCGGTCAGCTTCTCGGTCACCTGGGCGAAGGCGTAGTCGCCGGCGCCGACGGCGGCATAGAGGGGGGCGTAGTTACGTTCGGTGGTGGTCACAGTGAACTCCTTCGGTCGGGTCACCAATCGCGCTGCAGCACATGCGGTCTCGTTGATCTCGGCGTCTTCGCCGGGCGCATGTCGGAACAATCCGTCGCCTGCCGCCTCGGAACGGTCGGTGTTGCAAGCCAATTCGATTCGGCTCACACCGCGCGAGATAAGGGAACCGCGGCGCCATCGGTATTGGTGTTTCCGATAACCAGTATCCACGCTGTGCTAGCAAATGCAAGCATCGTGCTAACACTCGTGACGCACGTCACCTCGGACGCGCGCCGGACCGTCGTCGATCAGGCGTAACGGTAGAAGCCGTGGTCGGCCTTCTTGCCCAGTCGCCCCGCCTCGACCATGCGCAACAGCAGCGGAGGCGGTGCGTAGAGCGGCTCCTTGAACTCCTCGTACATCCGGTCGGCGATGGCCTTGATCGTGTCGAGTCCGACCAGATCGGCCAGCTTGAGGGGACCCATCGGGTGCGCACACCCGAGGACCATGGCCTTGTCTATGTCGTCGACGGTCGCGACACCACTCTCCACCATCCGGATGGATGAGAGCAGATACGGGACCAGCAGCGCGTTCACGACGAATCCGGATCGATCGGCCGACCGGACCACCTGCTTGCCCAACACGTCGTGGGCGAAGGCCTCGGCGCGCTCGACGATCTCCGGAGCGGTCGTCAGGGTGGTGACGAGTTCGACCAGCGGGAGAACCGGTACGGGGTTGAAGAAGTGCATGCCGATGACGCGGGCGGTGTTCTGGGTTGCCATGCCCAGCTTCATGATCGGGATGGACGATGTGTTCGACGCCAGGATCGCCCCGGGGTCGGTCACGACCTTGTCCAGTTGGGCGAAGATCTCGGTCTTGACCACCTCGTCCTCGACGACGGCCTCGCACACGAGGTGGCGATCGGCGAAGTCGCCCAGGTCAGTGGTGAAGCGGAGTCGCATCGACGCCTGGTCGCGTTCGCGTTCGGTCAGTTTGCCGCTCGACACACCGCGATCGAGTGATCGGAGAATCCGGGCGCGACCGGCGACGACGAGTTCTCGGCTGTGCTCGTAGACGAGCACGTCGGCGTGGGCCCGCGCGCACACCTCGGCGATCCCCGCGCCCATCTGTCCTGCCCCCACCACGCCGACGCGGGAGATCTTCTGGTTTGTCATGTCGGCTCCTCGGGTGGAATCGTCCTCGGCAAGAACCGATTTCGCAAGAACATGGGTGACCCTCCGGGCACGCGCCGAGCCCGGGATACGCCAACAGGCGGCCCGCAGCGAAAGCCGCGGACCGCCTGCCTGGTTCGCCTAGATCACGACGGTGGCGAGTTCCTAGTGGAACTGGCCTTCCTCGGTCGAGCCCTTGAGAGCAGCGGTCGAGGTGTTGGGGTCGACGGTGGTGGCGATGTTGTCGAAGTAGCCGGCGCCGACCTCACGCTGGTGCTTGACGGCGGTGAAGCCGCGCTCTTCGGCAGCCTTGAACTCGCGGTTCTGCAGGTCGACGAACGCCGACATCTGCTCGCGGGCGTAGCCGTAGGCCAGGTCGAACATGCCGTAGTTCAGCGAGTGGAAGCCGGCCAGCGTGATGAACTGGAAGGTGAAGCCCATGGCGCCCAGCTCGTTCTGGAACTTCGCGATGGTGCTGTCGTCGAGGTGCTTGCTCCAGTTGAACGACGGGCTGCAGTTGTAGGACAGCAGCTGGTCGGGGTACTCGGCCTTGACGGCTTCGGCGAACTTGCGGGCCAGCTCGAGATCCGGGGTACCGGTCTCCATCCAGATCATGTCGGCGTAGGGCGCGTAGGACTTCGCACGCTCGATGCACGGCTCGATGCCGTTCTTCACGTGGTAGTAGCCCTCGGCGGTGCGCTCACCGGTGACGAACTGCTTGTCGCGATCGTCGACGTCGGAGGTGATCAGCGTGGCGGCCTCGGCATCGGTGCGGGCGATCACGACGGTGGGGACACCGGCGACGTCGGCGGCGAGACGAGCCGAGTTCAGGGTGCGGATGTGCTGCTGGGTCGGGATGAGCACCTTGCCACCGAGGTGGCCGCACTTCTTCTCCGACGCGAGCTGATCCTCCCAGTGGGTACCGGCGGCACCCGCGGCGATCATGGCCTTCTGCAGTTCGTAGACGTTGAGGGCGCCGCCGAAGCCGGCCTCACCGTCGGCCACGATCGGCACGACCCAGTTGTCGACCGAGTTGTCACCCTCGACGCGGGCGATCTCGTCGGCACGCAGCAGCGCGTTGTTGATGCGACGCACGACGCTCGGGACCGAGTTGGCGGGGTAGAGCGACTGGTCGGGGTAGGTGTGGCCGGACAGGTTCGCGTCACCGGCGACCTGCCAACCCGAGAGGTACACGGCCTTCAGGCCGGCGCGGACCTGCTGCACGGCCTGGTTACCGGTGAGAGCGCCCAGGGCGTTGATGTAGCTGCCGTCGCCCTTGGTCACGCCGTCCCACAGGATCTCGGCGCCGCGGCGGGCGAGGGTGTGCTCCTCGACGACCGAGCCCTGGAGCTCGGCGACCTGCTCGGCGGTGTAATCGCGCTTGATGCCCTTCCAGCGCGGGTTGGTGTCCCAGTCCTGCTGGATCTCCGCGGCGGTACGGGGCTTTCCGACGTTGCTCATTGGCTGCTTCGCTTTCGTTGTCCTGCTCGTCCCGACCGGGGACCGGATCGGGGCGACGGCCCGGCGCGCCGCCGGAACCTCTCTGCTGACAGACAGCCGATGTCCTCGTCTGCGGTGTGTGATCGCGATCGGCGTCAGTCTCGGCCGAAGTTTGCGAACCCGTCGACGTGGTATCGGTGGTGCCTGCAGCAAGGGTGCCACAACACAAACCCGCAGGTCCAACCCTCGGAGCGTGTAAATATGGGTTATTTTTCGCCACCTGTTTGCAAAGTTTGCAAATATAGATCTGTGAACGCAGGGTCTACTTCCGCCAAAAAGTACGTCCGTACTGGGATTTTCTACTCACGAGTAGTCGAGCCAATCCGTGATCTCGGAGGCCCTCGGACCCCGACCTCGACGGCCGGATACCCGAAAGTGATGTCCATCACACCAGTGCGGCACGGTCCGCGGACAGCGGACGGCGGCCGTCAGGGTGTGGTGACGCGCTCGACGGCGGTCTCGAAGAGATCCGCGAACACCGACGGTTCGATCGGCTCCACCGGGATGGACGGCGGATCGCTCGCACGGGTGGTCGCACCCGACACCGTCAGCTGCATCGTCAACGGCCCTGATGCCGGCCGGTCGAGCACGGCGTACCCGGCGAACCCGATCTGCCGCCGGACACCGCCGTCGGGCAGGGTCGTCGTGACGTCGGATCGCGTGAGCAGCATCTGCTCCCCGGGCAGCAACCCGCCGTCGATCTCCGGCTGGGGCAGTTCGGTGTACACCGTGAGCACCCGACTGCCCGCGAGGTTGCCGGTGGTGATCTCTGTCGTGGTCCGAGAGCAGCGGCCAGTCGTGGTGAGCCGGTCGGCGTCGATGTCGCGCGATGCGGTGGTGACCAGTTCGACGAGGGTGCCCGTCGCGCCGTCACGGGCGGCCAGCACCGCCGAGTTGTCGGCGGTCAGCTGGTCGTTGAGCGCGGCGTCGGAGGTGGGCCGGCAGTACTCGGGCGTGACGCGCACCGATCGGGAGGCGTCGATGGCGGCCCGGTTCCCGGCGACGAGATCCACCACCGACAGCGGGGCGGATGTGTACCCCGGCGGCAGCTGGGCTTCGGACAGCACGAGATCGGCGGGACCGCGGGGAGCCGTCGTTTCCCCCGGGTCGCCCGCGCACCCCGCGAGGCCGAGCGCCACTGCCACGACCGACGCGGCCAGCGCTGCCGGCGGGCGGCGTCGGCCGAGGAGGGGTAGCACGCGGTCACCGTACCCTGGGAACGACGCGCGACGCGGCAGCACCTGTCCGGGAGGTGGACGATGAGCAGGACCTACGTGGGCTCGCGGTTGCGCCAATTGCGTTCCGAGCGCGGCCTGTCGCAGGTTGCCCTCGCGCAGACCCTGTCGATCTCGGCGTCGTACCTGAACCAGATCGAACACGATGCCCGTCCGCTGACCGCGTCGGTGCTGTCCAAGATCACCGAGGCCTTCGGCGTCGACGCCGGGTTCTTCGACAGCCAGGACGATGTCCGGCTGGTCGCCGAGCTGCGTGAGGCGCTGCTCGACGACGACCTCGAGGCCTCCCCCGGCGCGCTCGACGCCCAAGGGCTCAGCGCGATGGTCGCGTCGCATCCCGAGATGGCCCAGGCGATGGTGAACCTGCACCGCCGCTACCGGGTCGCCACCGATCAGCTCGCGGCGGCGACCGACGAGCGGGGCGACCGCAGCATGCGGGGCACCATCAGCGCGCCGCACGAGGAGGTGCGGGACTATTTCTACCAGCGCCGCAACTACATTCACGAACTCGATGTCGTCGCCGAGGAGATGACGACCCGGATGCGGATGCACTCCGCCGACATCCGGCGCGAGATCATGAACCGCATCGAGAGCGTCCACGGCATCAGCATCGTGCGCCGCGTCGACCTCGGGGACTACACCCTGCACCGGTTCGACCGCGAGGCCCGGCGTCTGGAGTTCTCCGCGTCGCTCTCGGCAGGTCAGCGGACGTTCAAACTCGCCAGCGAGCTCTGCTATCTCGAGTACCAGGACCTCCTGGACAAACTGGTCGACGAGGCGAACTTCAGCGGTGAGGACGCCCGGGCGCTGGGACTTCTCGGTCTGGCGAACTACTTCGCCGCCGCAGTCGTCCTTCCCTACAGCCAATTCCACGGCGCCGCAGAGGATTTCCGGTACGACATCGAACGCCTCTCGGCCTTCTACGCCGTCTCCTACGAGACGATCTGCCACCGCCTCTCGACGCTGCAGCGGCCCAACCTGCGGGGCATCCCCTGGTCGTTCGTGCGCGTGGACCGAGCCGGGAACATGTCGAAACGACAGTCCGCCACCGGTTTCCACTTCTCGTCCAGTGGCGGCACCTGTCCACTGTGGAACGTCTACGAGACGTTCGCCTACCCCGGCAAGATCATCACCCAGATCGCCGAGATGCCCGACGGCCGGAACTACTTCTGGGTTGCGCGCACCGTCGAACGCCGCGCCACCCGCTACGGACAGCCCGGCAAGACCTTCGCGATCGGCATGGGATGCGAACTGCGCCACGCCGCGCGGGTGATCTACTCCGACGGTCTGGAGATCGGACCGCAGGCGCATGTCACACCGATCGGCGCCGGTTGCCGGGTGTGCGAGCGGACCAACTGCGCCCAGCGCGCGTTCCCCGCGGTCGGAGCATCACTCCGCATCGACGAACACACCAGCAGCGTCTCGCCCTACATGAGCCTCACCGAGAACCGTTAACGACCACACCCGTTCGGTGCGGGGATCCCGCGCAGACGTTCGTCGAGCCAGGTCGCGGTGTCCGGGAACCCGACCGCAGCCGCCGTCACGTGTTCGGCCTCGTACTCCCGATACGTCACTGTCGCACCGAGATCGCACTGCTGGGCGGCGAGGGCCCGCGCCTGGGTTGCGGGAACCCACCACTCGTAGCGCCCGTGGTAGATCAGCAACGGCATCGATGCCTTCAGATCCGACATGGACGTGACCTCGAAGAGCTCTTCGGCGATCGCGGAGTGGAACGGATCGGGGTCGGTCGACAGGAGCTGCGTCGGCAGGTGAGCGATCCCGAGGTTGCCCATGTCATCGGTGCAGATGTTGCGGATCTCCGACGTCGCAAGCCATCTCGCCAGATGGTTCGACATCTGGAGGACCTCGGGCCGTTCCCGGGCGACGCCGAGCATCGCGGCGTGGAAGACCCCGGACGCGAGGTTCGCGTTCATGGCGCCGGCGAGTGTCCGGTAGTCGGCGGGCACCCCGCCGATGGCCGCCCCCACGAACCGCCCGGCGATGTCGGGCGCATACTTCGCGGCCAGCTTGGCCGCGCCGTGGGTGGCGATCGCCCCGCCGGAGTAGCCGACCATGGCGACCGGTCCGCGGGCGAAGTTCGCCGGGTCGAGAGCGCCGGCCGCGCGCAACGAGTCGAGGATCACGTGGCCCGCGACATACGGCTCGGCGTAGGCCATCCGGGGCCCGGTGTGGTCGGGCACGAGCACCGCATAACCCCGGTCCAACGCGAGCTGGGTGAACGGCGGGATGAGATCGGTCTCGTTCGTGTTGTTGGTGAAACCGTGCGCGTAAGTGAAGCCCGTCGTGCACTTGGTGCCCAGCGCGACGATCGGCGAGTTGTTGACCAGGACGGGGCGGTCTCCCCGCCCGGTCCAGGCCTTGGCCGGCACCAGCAGGGTGGCCGTGCCGAACATCGGGGCGCCGTTGGCGTCGGTCGTCCGGAACTTGACCTGCCGCGCCGATCGCAGCGGGACGACGACCAGGGGCTGTGCCACCCGGGTCACCGACCGCGTGGTCAGGACCTCACCGGGTGTCCGCGCGGCCAGACCGGCCGGCCAGTGGTCGAAGAACCGGTCGCCACTGGGCGACGGCATGATCGCCTCGCGCAGTTCTTGCAGTTCACGGGAGGCGCCGGGAATCCGGGACCGTTCCGGGATGCGCGACAGCTTCTCGACCGGCGGCGCCGGGATCAGGCCGTCGACGTCCGCCGGCAACTGTGGCGGGACCGCGGTGAGATTGGGCGGCTCGGCGTCGGCGGGACCACTCGCCCCGGTCGGGCCCGCGAGGAGCGCCGCGGCGGCACACGTCGCCGTCACCGCGACCGCTGCGCATCGGACCGATCGTCGAAGAACACCCCTGGCCGGCATCGCCAACCTCCCGTCTCACCTCGGCCATCGTCGAGTCGCCCGCCCCCCGGCAGCACCTCTGACGACTCGAACCGCGATGACCTCCGCCAATGCTAGTCGGTGACGACGGCCTGCGCGGGAGCGACCATCCATGGCGACACCCATGTAGTCCGGTCGGGTGACACGCGAAACCGCCTATCGCGCCGCACATCACGGTTACATCTCGGTGCGGCGACCATCGATGCGCAACGGAGGTCCGCGCCGGGTCGACTGTCCTAAGGTCACCGACGAAGCGCTCTTCGACGCGGAGGCACCGCCATGACGAGAACCCGGCACGCGCTTCGACGCCGGGCGGTGTGGACGGCCACCGTGCTGGTGGTCGCCGCGCTGCTGGTGGCCGCCGTCGGCTCGCTGTCCGCCGGGCCATCGGCCGCGGACCCGCCGAACATGATGCCGCTGCCGCCGCCCGTCGCAGGCGCCATCGACCGCGCGGTGCCACCGCCGCCCATTCCTCGGCTTCGCACGATCCCGCCTCGTGCGCGGGCCGACGGATTCGACCACCGCGCACTCGAATTGCGCGAATCTATCCTGCCGTCCCCGACAGGTGACCCGATGTTCGACCGGTGGCCGGCCGACCTGTATTCACGCGCCCCGGGAGACGTGATCGCCACCCGCGACGTCACCGCCGCCGCCGGGCCGGTGGTGACGGTACCGCTCCGATCGGCGACGCTGATCAAGTTCCGCAGCACCGATGCCGTCGGGGCGCCGATCTTCGGCACCGCGACCCTGCTGGTCCCGCGTCGAACGGCCAGGGCACCGACGCCGATGCTCGTGAACAACCTGCCGATCGACTCACTCGGTGCCGCCTGCACACCCGGATACACACTCGCGCACGGGTTTTCCATCGCGACGGGCGTCACCGACCTGATCCCGCCGACGACCCAGCTGGCGCTGCACGAGGGCTATGCGGTTCTCGTGCCCGACCACCAGGGACCCCGGATGGCCTACGCGGAGCCGGTACTCGCCGGGCACGTGATCCTCGACGCCGTCCGCGCGGCCCTCCATGTGCGCCCGGAATTGTTGCGCCGCAGCCGGATCGCCATGACCGGGTACTCGGGCGGCGCCATCGCCACCCACGGTGCGGCGAAACTACTGGGCGAGTACGCACCCGAGCTCACCGACCGTGTCGTCGGCGCGGGTCTCGGCGGTGTCCCGGCCGACTTCCGCATGCTGGTCGGGAGCATGAACGCGAACCTCGCGACCGGCCTGTTCCACGCGGCCACCGTCGGCATCGCGCGCGAGCGTCCGGAGATCCTGGCCCTCACGAACCGGCCCGCGCGTTGGCTCGCGTCGTCGCCGTTGAAGAACGTGTGCGTGATCCCCGAGGCGGTGGCCGGTGGCACCTTCCTGCCGATGCAGCTGCTCTCGAGTGATCCCGACCCGTTCCGGTCGCCGACCGCCGAGCGGATCTATCGGCTGACCGCGATGGCCGACCGCGCCTCGGTGATCCCGCTGCTGATCTACCACGGGACCCACGAGTGGTGGATCCCCGCGGCCGGCGCCCGCGCCCTCTACCGCGAACAATGCGCCCTCGGTGCGGTCATGGCCTACCGCGAGGTCTTCGGTGAACACATCAGCGCGGCGCTGCTCGGCTTCCCCGTCGCCCTCGACTGGCTCGACCGCCGGCTACGCGGCGAACCGGCCGTCGACGAGTGCCGCCGCTGAGCGTCGAGGAGCCGCCCCGGTCAGAAGACGAGGACGCGAAGGTTCTCGGCGACGCACGCGGGCTTCGCCTCGCCCTCGATCTCGACGGTGTTGGTGACGACCATGTTCACGCCCTTGGGGGTCTCCTCGACCGAGGTGATCACCGCGTTCGAGCGGATGCGGGCGCCGACCTTCACCGGGTTCGGGAAGCGCAGCTTGTTCATGCCGTAGTTCAGGACCAGCTTGGGGCCCTCGACGGTGAAGATCTTCCCCGCGATCATCGGCAGCAGCGACACCGTCAGGTATCCGTGCGCGATGGTCGTCCCGAACGGACCGGACTTCGCACGCTCGGGGTCGACGTGAATCCACTGGTGATCGCCGGTCGCATCGGCGAAGGCGTCGACCCGTTCCTGGGTGATCTCGAGCCACTCGCCCGAGCCGAGGTCTTCGCCGATCGCGGCCTTCAGTTCGTCGACACTGGTGAACGTCCGTGTGGTGTGCGTCATAGTCCGCGTAGTCTACCGTGGGCCCATGGGCACACCTCGCGTCGCACCGGGTGGTTTCCGGGAGCTCGGGCCGGTCAATTTCGTCTTCGCGCGGGGGGCCGCACGCGTCATGGGTGTCGACGACGCGCACATCTTCTCGACCCTGGGTCGCGCGAAGGGGTTGTTCCGCGGTTGGCTCCACTTCAGCAGCCGGCTGATGCCGTTCGGTGTGTTGCCGCGCAAGGACTCCGAGATGGTGATCATCCGGGTGGCCCACCTGCGGCATTGCGACTACGAACTCGACCATCACCGACGCCTCGGCCGTCGGGCCGGGATCACCGCCGACGAGTTCGACCGCATCCTCGAGGGTCCCGACGCCGGGTGGGGTGATCGTGAACGGGCGATCCTGCGCGCGGTCGACGAACTCGTCGAGAACAAGGACGTCTCCGACATCGCATGGCAGGCGTTGTCCCGGCACCTCGACGACCGGAAACTCATCGGGTTCACCCTGCTCGTCGGTCAATACGACAGCCTCGCGACCACCATCCACACGCTGCGCGTCCAGCGCGACGCCCGCTCCTGACTGCGACACCCCTGACATGGAGTCGATCGCGCAGCGCCTGATGCGCAACGAGTACTTCGCCGAGATCTACGAGCATCTCTGGCGGCCGACCTTCACCCGGCTCTTCAGCCTCGGCGGCCGTTCCACCGCCGACTTCGACCGCGCACTACGCGCCTACCTCGCCCGCCCGGGTGACCGGTTGGTCCTCGATGTCGCCTGCGGCCCCGGCAATTACACACGTGAGATCGCCGACGGACTCACCGGCGACGGTCGCTGCATCGGCATCGACTTCTCCGCGCCCATGCTGGCGCGGGCCGCGCAGACCAACGCGGTGGGGCGGGCCGCGTTCCTGCGGGGTGATGCCCACGCATTGCCGTTCGCCGACAACACCTTCGACGTGGTGACCTGCCTGGCGGCCCTCTATCTGATCCCCGACCCGCTACCGGTCGTCGACGAGCTGGTGCGGGTGACCGCACCCGGTGGCGAGATCGTGGTCTTCACCTCGGTGACGACGCCGCTCACCTCGTTCCCGGGCGTCCGGCCGCTCGCCGGGGCGAGCGGGTACCGGATCTTCGACGACCACGAGATCGTCGAGCGCCTCCGACGCGCCGGCCTGGACGACGTCGAGCAGACGATCACCGGTCAGGGGCAGTTCGTGCTGGCACGCAAGCCGGCGTCGTAGACGGCCCGAGGCGCCTCAGAACTCCCGGTAGTCGCGGACCGTCATCCGCGGGCCGCGCCGTTCGGGCCGGACGCCCCGCCGCGCGACCAGCCTGATGATTCGTTGACGTTGCCCCGCATAGGGTTCGAGCAGTTCGAGCATCCCGGCGTCGTCGACGGCCTCGCCGATCAGGGTGAGCCCCACCAGTTTCGGGATGTGGTAATCGCCGACGTTGACCACGTCGGGGTCGCCGAGCGACCGCGACAGCGTCTCCGCCTCGGTCCACTGGCCGACACCGCGGAGCACAGTGAGCTTCCGCGCATGACGTTCGACGTCGATGGTGGTGGCGCCGCGAATGGTCCGCATGCGGACCGGTTCGATGCCGCTGCGGTGCCACTCCCAGCTCGGGATGCGCACCCAGTCCTGCCGGGCGGGCGGCACACGCATGGTCTCCGGGACCGGTCCGGGCGCGGGAGAACCGAAGCGGCGCAGCAGGTACCGCCAGGCACGGAACGCCTCCGCGCCGACGACCTTCTGTTCCAGGATCGCCGGGACGAGCGCCTCCCAGACCCGGTCGGTGCGTGAGAGCCGCAAACCCTCGGCGCGGCGCACCAGTTCCCGCACTACGGGATCGCGGGGAACGAGGGCGTCGGGATCGTCTCGCGCACCGAGGAAATCCGGCATCTGGTCGAGCAACCAGTCCGCGCCGGGACCCCATGCGCGACCGACGACGACGCCGGACCGCACGGCGATCGTCAGGGTGCCCGGCCCGTCGGGGGTGTGCACCGCCCGCCAGACTGAACCGTCCCTGGCGTAGACGAACGCCGGGTCGCCCGCACCGCGCCGGTGCAGGCCGACCGTTGCCCGCAGGTCGAGCGGCCACGGGAGCGTCCACTCCCGGACCCGCTCGTCTGCACTCACACGTCTACAGGTTGATCATGTGCCCGAGAGCGCCGTGGAACGTCTCCTGCAGTGCTTCCGACATGGTCGGGTGCGTGTGCACGTTCCGCGCCAGCTCCTTGGCCGTGAGATCCCACTTGTGGGCCAGCGTCATCTCCGGGAGCATCTCGGAGACGTTGTCGCCCACCAGGTGTCCGCCGAGCAGCTCGTCGGTGTCGGCATTGGTGACGAGCTTGGCGAAGCCCGCGGTCTCGCCGAGCCCCTGGGCCTTGCCGTTGGCCGAGAACGGGAACGTGGTCGCCTTGACGTTGTAGCCCTCGTCCTTGGCCTGCGCCTCGGTGAGGCCGAACGATGCGACCTGCGGCTGACAGAAGGTGGCACGCGGCATGAACCGGTAATCACCGAGGGTCATGGTCTCGACGCCGGCGATGGTCTCGGCGGCCACCACGCCCTGGGCCTCGGCGACGTGCGCGAGCTGCAGTTTGGCGGTGACGTCGCCGATCGCGTAGATGCCGTCGACGTTGGTGCGCATGTAGTCGTCGATGGCGATGGCGCCGCGATCGGTGAGTTCGACACCGGTCTTGTCGAGGCCGAAGCCCTCGACGCGCGGGGCGAATCCGACGGACATGAGGACCTTGTCGACGGTGAGCTCACCCTCTTTGTCCTTGGCGTCGGTGTAGGCGACGGTGACGCTGTCGCCGTTGTCGGTGACCTTCTGGACCCGGGTGGAGGTCAGCAACTTGATGCCGAGCTTCTTGTACTCCTTGGCGAGGGCCTTCGAGGAGTCGGCGTCCTCGTTGGGGAGCACGCGGTCGAGGAACTCGACGATGGTGACGTCGACGCCGTAGTTGGCCATGACGTAACCGAACTCCATGCCGATGGCGCCCGCACCGACGATGACGATGGACTCGGGCAGTTCACGGGTCAGGATCTGCTCTTCGTAGGTGACCACGTTCTCCGACAGTTCGACGCCGGGGAGTAGCTTGACGGTCGACCCGGTGTCGATGATGACGTTGTCGAACGTGATCTCCCGGTCGCCCACCTTGATGGTCTTAGCGTCGGTGAACACCCCGTATCCGTCGATCTCGGTGATCTTGTTCTTCTTCATCAGGTAGTGGACGCCCTTGACGATGCCGTCCGAGACCTTGCGGCTGCGGTCGAATGCCGCTCCGAAGTCGAAGGACACGTCACCACTCATGCCGAAGGTCTTGGCCTGATGGTTGAAGATGTGTGCGAGCTCCGCATTGCGCAGCAGGGCCTTGGACGGGATACATCCGACGTTCAGACACACACCGCCCCAGTACTTCTCCTCGATGACGGCGGTTTTCATGCCCAGTTGAGCCGACCGGATCGCGGCTACGTACCCACCTGGACCTGCACCCAATACAACTGTTTGAAAGTGTTCAGCCACGACTGCCAGCCTACGTCGCGCCCGACCGTCGCCGCAGAGTGTCCCACTACTCGCCGGTAGCAACCTGCGCATTCAATCATTGATTGAAACATCGACCGAACTGTGCTTTCCTCGACGTGTGACCCAGACCACGCGCGCCGGACGCGGTGAGCGCCGCGATTCGACGTCGCTGCCCACCCGCAACGCCCTGCTGGCCGTCGCCGAACGTCTCTTCCTCGCCGAGGGATACGACAAGGTGTCCGTCCGGGCGATCTGCGCGGCCGCCGAGGCGAACCCGGCGGCGGTGCACTATCACTTCGGCACCAAGGACGACCTCACCATCGCTCTGCTGGAGTCTCGCCTGGGTCCGCTGTGGGCCGACCCGCTGGCCTCCCTCGACCCGGCCGGTACGCCGATCGCGCATGTCGTCGACGTTGTGGTGGCCCCCTTCGTCGACCTGCAGTCCGACCCAACCGGACATCTGCACCTACAGCTGCTCGCACGGTTTGTGTTCGCCCATCCCACCGCGAGCTGGACGTCGCGCTGGTTCGATCTCGATCCGTTCGCCGACATGCTCGCCGAGGCCGTCCCCGGCCTGACGGCGAGCGAAGCGCGCCGACGCTGGGCACTCGCCTTCCAGTTGATCCTCCTGCGGTTCGGGGGCACCGAGACCTCGAGCCCCGCCGCCGTGACGGCCCTGGCCGGCTTCGTCACCGCCGGACTGACCGCACCCGCCACGTGAGACACGAGTGAGAGGACCCGTTGTGGACAGCCCCACCACCGGACCGTTCAGCCCCGCCCGGCTGGGACCGCTGCACCTGCGGAACCGCCTGATCAAATGCGCCACCTTCGAGGGGATGACGCCCGACGCCCTGGTGACCGACGAACTCATCGAGTTCCATCGCGAGGTCGCCGCCGGCGGGGTGGCCATGAGCACGGTCGCCTACTGCGCGATCTCACCTGAGGGCCGCACCGACCGCCACCAGATCTGGATGCGCCCCGAGGCGGTTCCCGGATTGCGCAGACTCACCGACGCAGTCCACGCCGAGGGCGCACTTGCGGCGGCCCAACTGGGGCACGCGGGCGCGGTCGCGAACTCGGCGTCGAACCGGGCTCCCTCCCTCGGGCCCTCGCGCATACCGGCCCCGATGGGGATGTCGGTGACCCGCGCGATCGGCGTCGACGACATCGCCGACCTGCGGACCACGTTCCGCCGGGCCGCACGGCTTGCGGTGGACTCCGGCTTCGACGGACTCGAGATCCACTGCGGCCACAACTATCTCATCTCCAGCTTCCTGTCCCCGCTGCTGAACCGGCGTCGTGACGCCTACGGCGGGAGCCTCGTCAACCGCGCCCGCCTCGCCCGTGAGGTGGTCGAGAGCGTGCGCGACGAGGTCGGGGACGAGGCTGCGATCTGGGTGAAGCTCAACCTCTTCGACGGCGTCGGCCGGGTCGACCTCGAGCGCTCGCCCGCGGCGCGGGCCCGGGGCCGGGCGAGGCTGAGTGGCTTCAACGTCGACGAGGCATGCGAGGTGGCACAGCTACTGGAATCCGACGGCCACCTCGACGCCATCGAACCCACCGCGGGGAGTTCACTGCTCAACCCGATGTACCTCTTCCACGGCGAGGCACCCCGTAAGGAGTTCGCCGATGCGTACTCCGGTGCCATGAAGTACGGACTGAAGGCCTTCGCACCGGTCTTCCTGAAGCACTACCGCTATCACGACGCCTATCTGCTGCCTCTCGCGCGCGAACTCCGTAAGGCCGTCGATCTGCCGCTCATCCTCCTGGGCGGCGTCACCGATCGCGCCTCGATGGATCTCGCGCTCGCCGAGGGCTTCGATTTCATGGCGATGGGGCGCGCGCTCCTGCGTGAACCCGACCTACCGCTGCGCCTCGCCGCCGACCCGTCGACGACGTCGAAATGCGTCCACTGCAATCTCTGCATGCCGACGATCTACTCCCACACGCGATGCCCGGTCCGGACCGGCGAGGTCCCCGACCCGGTGGCCGCACAGCATTAGGGTGGGGGCCATGCCTCCCCGCCGTCGCAAGGACACTCCGCCACCGGCGACCGGCGGTTCGGAGAAGGAGGTGCTGGTCGGTTTCCTCGACTACCTGCGCGCCTCCGCGGTGGCCAAACTCGACGGCGTCTCCGAGGTCGACGCGCGTGCGGCCGCGGTGCCGTCGGGCACCAGCCTGTTGGGGGTGGTCCGCCACCTGACGTTCGTCGAACGGTTCTTCTTCCTGGGCGAGGACGCGGACGACTGGCAGGCGACGTTCACCTGCCCCGACGACGAGACCGTGGCATCGGTGCAGGCGGCGTACCGCCGCGCGGTGTCCGAGGCCGGCGAGGTCATCGACGCCTACACCGATCTCGCCGAGGCGGCGCCCAGGGCGAGCGGACGTCGCTCCTCCCCGTCGATGCGGTGGGCGTTGACCCACATGATCGAGGAGACCGCCCGTCACGCCGGCCATCTCGACATCATCCGCGAGGGCGTCGACGGCCGGACGGGCCGCTGACCGTCAGCGCCGGATGAACTCGCCGTTGCTCTCCTCGTCGTCGTAGTACTCGATCGTCATACGCGGGCCGTCGAACGTGACCTGCGAGATCGAGCCCGGTTCGGCGTTCTCGTTGAGCAGATCGAACGTGAACGTGTTGCCGTCCCAGTGAGCGAGTTCGTGTTTACGGACTCCGCCCGGCCCCATCTCCAGGACGAGCTTCCCGTCGCGTTCGACGATCTCCGCCGGTCCGTACACCGCGTTGGCGTAGGTACCCACATACGACGGCAGTGGTTGCAACGGTGCGGGATTCGACGGCGGTTCCTTGCCGACGAGTTCGCCGCTCGGCACGCTCAGGGGCGCATACGCCTTGGCGTAGAGGTCGCGCCAGTCGTTGCGGATCTCGCCGAACTGCACGAGATCCATGAACTCGGCGGCGATCGAGTCCACCGCACCGAGGGGCGCGGCGTTGGACAGGACGACGATTGCGGTGTCGGCCGACGGCAGGATCGAGAACACCGTGCCGGCGCCCGACGCGAACGCGCCGGCATGGTTGAACTGCGTCCGCGCGTCCTCGGTCACCCCGACGTTGAAGCCGTAGCCGTACGATCCGGCGCGGTTGTCGGGCGTCTGGGGCGGGCTCGACACGATCTGCGGTGAGAGGGCCGGGAGCAGCGCGTCGGGGGCCACGACCTCCTGGCCGTTGTGCTTGCCCTGCGCCAGCACCATCTTCAGCCACGTCGCCATGTCGTTGACGTTCGAGCTCACACCGCCGGCGGGTGACTGCGCATCGGGATCGCGCGGGATCGGGGTCTTGACCCACTTGTCGTCTTCCTTGATGTGCCCCACCGCGCGGTCGGCCCGGCGCTCGAAGTCGACGTAGCGGGAGCTGGTGCTGGTCATGCCCAGCGGACCGTAGATGAGGTCCTGCGACAGCGTCGCCCAGTCCGTCCCGGCCTTCACCGCCACCGCCTCGCCACCGGTCGTCACCCCGAAGTTGGTGTAGGCGTAGCTGATCCGGAACGGGTCGAGCGGCATGAAGCGCATGCGCTGCATGATCTCCTGCTGCGAGTACCCCATGTCCTCCAGTTTGTCGCCCGCGTGGTCCGGCAGACCCGAGCGGTGCGAGTACATGTCGCCGACGGTCACGGTGCGCGTGACGTACGGTTCGGCGAGCGCGAACCACGGCAGCGATTCCACGATCGGCATCTCCCACGTCACCGTCTTGTCGGTGACGGCGGCCGCGACCACCGTCGATCCCACCGACTTCGACACCGACGCCAGCTGGAAGACGGTGTTCGGGTCGACGGCCTCACCGGTCGTGATGTCCTTGACGCCGAACCCCTTGGCGTACTTGGTCTCCCCACCGGACACGACCGCCACGGCCACACCCGGGATCTTGGTCGACTCCATCATCGAGTTGACCAGGTCGTCGAGTTGCCCGACCGCCTTGTCGACCGCATCGGCCGGCAGCGGTTCGGCGGCGACGGCATTCGGGTTCTCCAGAGACTCCGATGCAGACGGCGGCGCCCCGGTGCCCGACGACCCGCTGCCGCAAGCCGCGACGAGCGCAACCACGGCGACGACGGAACAGGTGGCCATCGAGAGGCGGGCCCATCGCGACGTCCGTGGGGGTTCATGGCCGGGACAGCGGGCGGGAACGGAATGGGCAGTGGCCATGGGGGTCTCCTCGACGTCGCTGCGTCACGATACCCCGCGCGGACAACCTGCAGTGGGCGTTTTGCCGGGGCCGACACCGTGAGCGCTCCTGCGCGGAGCACGGTCGCGACGGCCGCCCGCGTAGTTTGGACGCCATGACCGAGCACGGCTACGACGCCCCCACGTCCGACACCGACCCGTACCTGTGGCTGGAGGACGTCACCGGCGACGACGCGCTGTCCTGGGTGCGCGCGCACAACGAGCCCACGGTGGCGGCGTTGACGTCGTCGGAACGCTTCCGCGAGTTGGAGGCCGCAACGCTTGCCGCCCTGGACACCGACGACCGCATCCCCTACGCGCGTCGCCGCGGAGAGTACCTGTACAACTTCTGGCGCGACGCGACCAACCCGCGTGGCCTCTGGCGTCGTACGACGTACGACTCCTACGTGACCGACACCCCCGACTGGGATGTCCTCATCGACGTCGACGAACTCGCACGCGCCGAGGACGAGAACTGGGTGTGGGCCGGCGCCTCCGTACTGCGCCCCGAGTACGAGCGCGCGCTGATCTCCCTCTCGCGCGGCGGCGCCGACGCCTCCGTGGTCCGTGAGTTCGACATCCCGTCGCGCACCTGGGTCGCCGACGGCTTCGAGCTGGCGGAGAACAAATCCGACGTCGGGTGGATCGATCGTGACACCGTCTACGTCGGAACGGATTTCGGCGTGCAACCGGACGGGCTGAGCTCGCTGACCGATTCCGGCTACCCCCGCATCGTCAAGCGCTGGACGCGCGGCACCCCGCTGTCGGAGGCCGTGACGGTCTTCGCGGGCGAGACCGGGGACGTGTCGGTGCGGGCGAGCTACGACAGCACACCGGGATTCGAACGCCACTTCGTCGGTCGCGCCACCGACTTCTTCAACTCACTCGACTACGAACTGCGCGACGGCCGCCCCGAGTTGCTCGACGTGCCCACCGACGCGCACGCCGGGGTCCGGATGGACTGGCTGCTGGTGCTCACGCGATCGGAGTGGGAGATCGACGGCACCGCGCACGCACCGGGCACACTGTTGGCCTTCGACTACGAGTCCTACCGGGCGGGCGACCGCGACGCGACCGTGCTCTTCGCGCCCGATGCGCACACGAGCCTCGTCGACTACGCCTACACGCGTTCGCATCTCATCATCGTGAAGCTGCACGACGTGCACACCCGGGTCGAGGTACTCGAACTCGGCACCTGGCAGGCCGTGGACATGCCGGGTCTGCCCGACCTCGCCACGGTCTCGGTCCTCGACACCGATCCCGACGAGAGCGACGAGGTGTTCTGGTCGGCGACGTCGTTCACCGATCCGCCGAGTCTGCTCCACGGCCAGAGCGGCCGGGCTCCGGAGGTCATCAAACACAGCCCCGCGTTCTTCCACTCCGACGCGGTGACCGCCGAGCAGCATTTCGCGACGTCCGACGACGGCACGCAGGTGCCGTACTTCGTGGTGCGTCGGCGCGACGTGTCCCACGGACCGACGCTGCTCTACGGCTACGGCGGATTCGAGAACGCCCTCACCCCGAGCTATCTCGCGATCGCCGGACAGAGCTGGATCGAGCGCGGCGGGATCTACGTCATCGCCAACATCCGGGGCGGCGGCGAGTACGGCCCGTCGTGGCACACCCAGGCGCAGAAAGCGGGGCGGCACAAGGTATACGAGGATTTCGCTGCTGTCGCGCGCGCCCTCGTCGACACCGGACTCACCACTGCGTCACAGTTGGGCGCCCAGGGCGGTTCCAACGGCGGGTTGCTCATGGGCGTGATGCTGACGCGCTATCCCGAGCTGTTCGGCGCCCTGGTCTGCCAGGTCCCGCTCATCGACATGAAGCGCTACCACCTCCTGCTGGCCGGGGCGTCGTGGATGGCCGAGTACGGCGACCCCGACGACCCCGAACAGTGGGAGTTCATGAAGCCGTTCTCGCCCTATCAGAACGTCGACGCGGACGCGACCTACCCGCCCATCCTGGTCACGACGTCGACCCGCGACGATCGCGTCCACCCCGGTCACGCGCGCAAACTCGTTGCCCGCCTGGAGGAAACCGGTCACGACGTGCAGTACTACGAGAACATCGAGGGCGGCCACGGCGGCGCGGCGGACAACAAGCAGGCCGCGTTCAAATCGGCCCTGGCCTACGAGTTCCTCTGGCGGACACTGTCTCCCGAGGACTGACCGCTCCTGAAGACCACCACTGCCGCCGGCCGGACCGAGCGCTCGCCGACGACCAGCCCGGGACGGAGCAGCTCGGCGACGGTGCGGTCCGCGGAGGTGTCGTCGGTCGGATGGACGTCGACCGCCTCCATGGTGCGGGCATCGAAGTCGGTCCCGGCCGGCGGTGCGACGACCGCTCCCCCGCGGCCGACGATGAGGCGTTCCAGTCCGGCGCGCAGCAGCTCGAACGCCGGCCGGTCGGCCTCCGACGCCGAGACCGCGCACGCCGCCGCGTCGGTGTGGAGCGCGAAGAGGTCGACCAGCAGGGCGGAGTCCACGCCGGCCGCGGCGGCCGGGGTCTTCGCGGCGTCGATGAGCCGCTCGATCGTCCTGGTCTGCCGCGCGACCACGGCGGCGAGGTCGGACACCTGCTCGCCCAACTGCGCGAGCCCGTCGATTCGCTCGGGCACAGAGCCCTCCGGAGACGTCATTCCGCCAGCGTAATCAACTCCGCCGGCCGATCGTCCGGCACCGGCGAGACCGTCTGCGCTGCTAGCATCCCCGATCGTGGGCGTAATCGGGATCGACCTCGGAACCACCAACTCGGCGATGGCGAAGATCGACGCCGACGGCCGCCCGGAGGTGATCGTCGGACTGACCGGCGCACCGACCACCCCGTCGACGGTGTTGCTGACGTCGCCGACGGATCACGTCGTCGGCGAAGGGGCCCGCCGGCAGGCCAGGCTCGACCCGGAGAACGTCTGCAGCCTGGTGAAGCGGCGGATGGGCGATGCCCAGTGGCGTTTCGTCGCGCACGGCCAGACGTGGTCGGCGCCGGCGATCTCGGCACTCATCCTCAAGTCGCTGATCTCCGACGCCGCGTTCGCCGGCGAGCAGGTCGAGCGGGCCGTGATCACGGTGCCCGCCTACTTCGGCGACGAGGAGCGGCGCGCGACGATCCAGGCCGGCACCTACGCCGGCCTCGAGGTCGCGGGGGTCCTGTCCGAGCCGATCGCCGCCGCTCTGTCCTACGGCTTCAGCCGCCTGACCGACCCGCTGGCCAAGGGCACACCCGACGAGACGGTCCTGGTCTACGACCTCGGCGGCGGGACCTTCGATGCGACGGTCATCGAACTCGCCGACCGCCGGATCACCGTGCTCGCCGTCGACGGCGATCACCAGCTCGGCGGTGCCGACTGGGATGAGCGGCTGGCGCTGCACCTCTCGCGCGCGTTCTGCGCCGAACATCCCGACGCCGAGGACCCGCTCGACGACTCGGTCGGCTCGCAGTCGCTCATCCTCGCCGCGGAGCGCGCCAAACACGAACTGACCGAGTCGGATTCGACGTCGGTCATCGTCGCCCACGACGGCGCCCGGTCGGTCATCACGCTCACCCGGGCCGAACTCGAGGAACTCACCCGTCCGCTGCTGGCCCGGACCGTCGAACTCACCCGGTCATGCCTGGCCGCCGCCGAACGCCGAGGCGTGTCAGCCGTCGACCGTGTCCTGCTGGTCGGCGGTTCGTCGCGGATGCCGATGGTCGCGCGGGAACTCGCCGCCGCACTGGGCACGACACCGGAACTGAACGACCCCGACCTCGCCGTCGCCCGCGGGGCGGCGATCTACGGCGAGAAGCTGGAGATCGAACGACTCGTCCGCGCCGACCTCACCACGCGCGGACGCCTGCGCGAGGACCGCGGTCTCGACGGCGTCGCACCGGCCGACCTCGACGAGTCCTGCACCCGGGTCGCCCACGCGTTCGCGCTGCCCGTCAGCAGTGTCCGCCGCATGCTCGAGGTCGTCGTGGACACGGTGGTCTCCCGCGGTTTCGGGGTCCTGGCGGTCAACGGCCACAACGGCGAACTCGAGGCCAGCTGGCTGGTCCAGCGGAATTCGACGCTCCCGATCCGGGTGCGACGGTCGTTCGGGACCATGCGACGCGACCAGTCCCGCATCGAGCTGGTCGTGCTGGAACAGCAGGGGCAGTCGGCTTCCCCGAGACCGGAGGACGCCAAGGTCCTCATCGAAGGTGCGATCACCGACATCCCACCCGGATACGACGAGGGCAGCGAGGTGTCGGTGACCTTCGAGATGGCCTTCGACGGCGTCCTGCACGTAACCGCGTTCCACGTCGATGCGCAGATCCCGCTCACGTTGTCAGCCAAAACCGTTGCCTCGCTGTCGAAATCGGAGGTCGAGCGGGAACTCGACCAGGTCCACCGCTCCCGGCGCCGCGACCACTGACGGCCTCCGCCGGAGGGGAGAGACCTGATGGAACCGTTCGTCGGCAACGACTATCGCAAACGTGTGCTCGCCGCGGTCGAGAAACGCGGAGGCCCGAGCGAATCGGATTCGTTCGAACTGTATGACCTCCCGATCGAGGAGGCCGAGCGGCTCGACGACGCCGCGGTGGCCGCCCGACTCGACGAGGTGTGGGCCTTCTGGCAGAAGCAACGCGACCACCCGAAGTACCGAATCCTGGTGGCCCGGTTGGTTGCCGAACACGACGAGCGGTCGGCGCCGTTGCGGCACAAGACCGGTCGGATCGCCGAAGCTCGTGCGGTGAGCACCCGACGCGAACTGCGCGATCAGCAGCGATTCGAACTTCTCGACAACGCGATCGCGCGGCTCAACGAGCGCTACGGCGGAATCCCGAGATCCAAGCGCGCCGGGCTGGACGAGATCGGCGCCATGGGCGGCCTCGATCCGGCCGAGATCGCCACCCGACTGCGGCGTCACCGCATCGTCGACGACGCCCCGCCCGCGTCGGCCGAACCCGCGCCGCCGCGGGTGTCCTTGTCGGCGCAGCAACGCGGTCAGATCGCCGACTTGCTCGCCGAGTTCGACCGACTCCGCGACGGCGATCCCACCCCGACGCTCCTGACCCTGCTACACCTCGACACCGACGCCGCCGCCGATCGCGGCGTCATCGAGTCGCGGGCCGTCGCGCTCAACGAACGAGCCCGTGAGCTCGCCGCCGGCCGCTTCCGCGCGGTCCTCGACGAGCTGCTGGTCCACGTTCACGACGTCCTGCTCTCCGATCCCGTGCTGGCGCAGGAGTATCGGCAATCGGTCGTCGACGCCGTGACCGACCATCTCCGACCACGGGTCCGGGCCGCGGTCCTGGTCGAGGACGAACTGGGTGCGCAGGACCATGAGTTCCTGCTCGACGAGGCCCGCGCCCGCGGACTCGGCACACGCGATGCGCGCACCGTGATCGCCGGACTCGCCGCCGAATTCGGAGCAGCCGTGAGCCCACCGGCCGGGCCGTCGGCCGGCCCCCCGCCGTCGGCCGAGCCACCCACGCCGCCGAAGCGGTTGTGGGAGAACGATCTCCGCGCCGCCCGCGCCGCCTTGCGCGACGGCCTGCCCGTCCGGGCGCGCGCGGCCATCGCCGATGCGCGTGCCGGAGCCGGCGACGATGCCGCGGCGCTCCGGCAGATCGCGGCGGTCGCCGACGAGGTCGAACGGGTCATCGCGCAGGCGGTGGCGGACTCCCGCCGGGCCCGGGACCTCGCGGACGAGATGCGCCACGTCGCGGCGCTCGAACTGCTGGAGGACGTGTTCCGGCGAGCCCGGGACATCGACCGTCTTCCCGACTCGGGCGGGTCGCTCCAGGCCCGCCTCGAGGCGTCGCGAGACATCGTCGCCCAGGCGGGCGAGATCGCGCGGTCGGCATCCGCGAGCAACCCGGCGAGCCTCACCGCCGCTGCCGAGATGCGACGTCGGATCACCGATCACGAGGGCCTCAACTCGGCGGCAACGGTGCTGACCGTGGAGCCGCCGCGCAACGTCCGGTTCGTCGCCGAGAGTGGTGCGATCACCGTCTCCTGGGATCCGTCCGCGACGGAGTCGGTGACCTACCGCGTGGTGCGGATCGGATTCGACGGGTCGACCCGGACGCTCGGCCGCACCGCGGGGACCGAACTCTCCGACGGCAGTCGGCCCGACCCGGTGCCGCCGGTGTACGAGGTCACCGCCGTGCTGGCCGGAAACCAGTCCGCCCCCGCCCGCTCCGACGCCACCCCCGTCCCGGCCGCCCCCGCCCCGGCGACCACAGCGCCGCAGCCGCCGGCGACCCCCCATCCCGACGAGCCGCCGCCGATCACCGCGGTCCGCGTCGACGTCGACACCGTGCGCTTCGAGTGGCCGGCCGGTGTCACCGAAGCGATGGTGGTCATTCGGGCGGATGCCGCTCCGGAACACCCCGCCGACCCGGCGGCGGTCGCGTCGAAGATCACCAACACCCGGTACCAGATCGACGACGGCTACCCGATCCCCGCGAACGTCCCACGTCCGTGCCATGTCGCCGTTGCCAGCTGCCGCCGGAATCCGCAGGGGCAGCTCGACGTCGCATCGAGTTTCGGTCCGTCCGCGCGGGCTCACGCCCCGGCAACGGACATCGGCCGCTGACGATGGTCCACTACGCTGGGCGCCAACACCTGCGGCGAGTGTGTTTTCGCCGTCCGATCATCGCACCCGACGACGATGTCACCACGACGAGATGAGGAACCGAGATGGGGATCGACTACACGAAGCGTCCGAAGGCCCAGCCGCCGCAGCCGCCCGCCCAACCCCCGGCCGCTCCCGCGGGTTACGGCCAGCAACCGCCCACCCCCGCGGGCTACGGTCAGCAGCCGCCCGCGCCGCCGGTCTCGCTGTCGAAGATCACCCTCACGAAGTCGGCGCCGAGCATCTCGCTGAGCAAGCAGGGTGCGACCTCCGGTCAGGTGCGTGTCAATCTGAGCTGGACGTCGAACTCCAAGGGCGGCGGTCTCTTCCGCAAGACGCAGGGTATCGACCTCGACCTCGCCTGCCTGTGGGAGTTCACCGACGGGAGCAAGGGCATCGTGCAGGCCCTGGGCAACTCGTTCCGGGCGCCCCGTGACGGACAGCCGATCATCTACCTCGACGGCGACGACCGGTCGGGTTCCGGCGGCGAGAACATGTACATCGACCTCTCCGCGACCGACCGGATCCGCCGGATCCTGATCTTCGCCTACATCTACGAGGGCACCCCGAACTGGGCCGGCGCCAACGGCGTCGTCACCCTGTTCCCGGCCAACGGCCCGGAGATCGAGGTCCGGCTCGACGAGGCGGATCAGTCGGCGATCTCGTGCGCGATCGCGTTGTTCGAGAACCGTGGTGGCGAGCTGGTTCTCAACCGCGAGGTGCGATACATCCGCGGGGCACAGGACAAGGTCGACGAGGCGTACGGCTGGGGCATGAACTGGCGCGGAGCGCGCAAGTAGTGGCCGACTCCACCGTGCCCGACACCGCCCTGACCGGCTTCGTCGCCGGCCTCGCCGACGGGTCGCTCCGCGTCGTCGATCTGACGACTCCGTTGAGTGCGGCGACGCCCGCGCTGCGACTGCCTGCCCCGTTCGCGAACCTGATCGACTTCAGTCTCGAAGAGGTCAGCGCCTACAACGAGCCGGGGCCGTACTGGCGGCACAACAACATCCACACCGGCGAGCACATCGGCACCCATCTCGACGCACCGATCCACTGGATCAGCGGACGCGACGGGGATGACGTCTCGCAGATCCCGGTGCAGCGGCTGATCGGCCCGGCGGCCGTCCTCGACCTGACCGACGAGGTCGCCGACGACCCGGATCATCTCCTGAGCGTCGCCGAGGTCGAGGCCTGGGAGACCGAACACGGTCGCCTCACCGCCGGCACCTGGTTGCTGTTGCGGACCGGTTGGGAGTCGCGGGGCGGCTCCGAAGCCGAGTTCCTCAACGCCGACGACACCGGGTCGCACACCCCCGGGGTGTCGGTGCAGTGCGCGCAGTGGCTGGCCACCGAGCGCGAGATCACCGGCCTCGGCGTCGAGACCGTCGGCGTCGACGCAGGTCTCGCGGGCGGTTTCGATCCCGCGTTCCCGGTGCACTACCACTTCCTGGGCAACGACAAGTACGGGCTGACCTCGCTGCGCAACCTCGGCTCGCTCCCGCCGACCGGCGCGGTGATCGTCGTGAGTCCGTTGCCGATCGTCGGCGGCACGGGCAGTCCGTCGCGCGTGCTGGCGATCGTCGAGAGTTGATGGCGGCACCCGGCCGCTACGGCCCGACGGTCGCCGACGTCGCGGGCCGCGTTCTCGCCGATCTCGGCGTCGGCCATGCCTTCGGTGTGGTCGGCAGCGGGAACTTCGTGCTGACCAACGCCCTTCGGGCCGGCGGTGTCTCGTTCACCGCCGCCCGCCACGAGGGCGGCGCGGCCAGCATGGCCGACGCCTATGCGCGGATGTCGGGACGGGTGGGCGTGCTGTCGGTGCACCAGGGCTGTGGGCTCACCAACGCGATGACCGGCATCGCCGAGGCCGCCAAGAGCCGCACGCCGATGATCGTGCTCACCGCCGATGCACCCGCGTCGGCGTTGCGGTCGAACTTCCGCATCGACCAGGAGGCGCTCGCCGCGAGCGTCGGCGCCGTGAACGACCGCGTCTACGGACCGGGCACGGTGGTGGCGGATGTGACCCGCGCTTTCCGCACCGCGGTCACCCAGCGCCGGACGGTCGTTCTGCACGTCGCGATCGACATCGCCGCCGCCGCAGCGGGTTTCGAGGGACCTGTCGAGCTCTCCGTCGAACCGCCGCGGCCGCGTCCCGACACCCGGTCGGCGGCCCGCCTCGCCGATGCGATCCGCGGTGCGCGGCGTCCCGTCTTCGTCGCGGGCCGAGGGGCGCGCTCCGCCGGTCCCGAAATCGCGGCCCTGGCCGAGGCCGCCGGTGCGCTGGTGGCGACGTCGGCGGTCGCGAACGGCCTGTTCGCGGGAAACCCGTTCTCGTTGGGCATCTCCGGCGGCTTCTCCTCCCCCACCACCGCCGAGCTGATCGCCGACGCCGACCTCATCGTCGGATGGGGTTGCGCCCTGAACATGTGGACGATGCGGCACGGCCGACTCATCGGCACGGACACGACCGTGGTGCAGGTCGACGTCGACATCGACGCCATCGGCGCGCATCGCCCGATCGACCTCGGGGTGGTCGGCGACTGCGGTGCAACGGCGACGGATGTGCACACGATCCTCGCGGCCGATGGCGGCCCCACCGGTTATCGCACCGAGGAAGTCAGGGAACGGATCTCGGTGTCATCGAGGTGGCAGGACGTCCCCGTCACCGGCGAGGTGACCGCCGGCCGGGTCGATCCGAGGGCACTGACCATCGCGCTCGACGAGATCTTGCCCGCCGACCGCGTCGTCTCCATCGACTCCGGCAACTTCATGGGTTATCCGTCGACGCATCTGTCCGTGCCAGACGAGTTCGGCTTCTGTTTCACTCAGGCCTTCCAGTCGATCGGGCTGGGCCTCGGGACGGCCATCGGCGCGGCGTTCGCGCAACCGGACAGGGTCCCGGTCCTCGGCACCGGCGACGGCGGATTCCTCATGGCCATAGCCGAACTGGAGACCGCCGTACGTCTGGCACTGCCGCTGGTCGTGATCGTCTACAACGACTCCGCCTACGGGGCCGAGGTGCACCACTTCGGCGACGCCGACATGACGACGGTGACGTTCCCTGAGGTCGACATCGCCGCGATCGCCCGTGGACACGGCGCGACGGGCGTGACGGTCACCGGCCTCGACGACCTCGACGAGGTACGGGACTGGGTCGTCTCGCTGCCCTCACCCGAACCTTCCGGGCCTCTCGTCATCGACGCCAAGATCACCGACGACGGCGGCGCCTGGTGGCTCGCGGAGGCCTTTGCCGGGCACTGACCCCGCCGGGATCGCCTCACACTGTGGAGTTGTCAAAGGTCGTGTGGCGCCGGGGTGTCGACGCCGGAGGGTCTGGTCTGCGCGGGGCAGTTATACGAGGGCGTCGTCGAGTCGCATGGTGCGTCGGTTGTAAGCGGGTCGGGGCAGGCGTCGGGGGTCGATGTCGGCGGGTGGGATCAACCACGGGTGCCGGTCGGGACCCATCACCACCTGCCAGCCGTGATGATGAACCTGGGTGTGACAGCGTTGGCACAACAGGCACCCGTTGTCCAGATCTGTGGGACCACCATCGACCCAATGGACCAAGTGGTGAACTTGCGTATGCGCTGCTGGCGCACCGCATTTCACACAACACCGATCGCGCACGATGATCGCCTGCCGCAGATGGTGCGGGAACAGGCGTTTCGTGGTGCCCATTTGTAGCGGCACGCCTTCGTCGTCGAGGACGATCTCGGCCACCCCACCATCACACGACAGCCGTCTTGTCGTCGACTCCGAGACCGCCCCCATCCACGGCAGCCGTGCCGGATCAGCGCCGTCGGCGGGGATGGTCACCATCAGTTGGGTGCGGGGTGCGCCGGCGGTGGTCATCGCCGCGCCGATCGCGGCTTGATCCAACAGCAACTCCAGCGCATCGGCGCGTCGCTCGGCCGCACCGCGACGATCGGCAGCGCCGTCGGGTTCGGGACGCGGACAGGACCGTTCGTCGATCATGGACACGAACTTCTCTCCGATCACCGCGGTCACATCTCCGGCGATCGCGACCCGCCCGTCTTCGGTGATCCTGGTGTGCACGGTGTTCAGCGACGCGTCATCGGCCGCCGGCACGGTGCTGGGATCGGTGTCGGCGACCCGCTGGGCGATCCCGCGGGCGTGGTCGTCGATCTCGGTCGGGGTGGCGCCGGAGAATGCCTGCGCAAGCAACTCGCTCTCATATCCGCTGCGCTCGTCGTCGAACAGCGGTGACGCGGATCGCTTGTTCACCAGGGTGATTCCACGGATCACCGCGTCGACACACTCGGCAGACAGATAGCCTTCGGCAGCACAGTCGGCGACCTTCGCCACCGACTCCAGCCCGCCGGCGATCCGCACATAGCGGTACGCGGCCGCGGGGGGCATGCCCATCTCGATCAGTGAGTTCCGTGTGGTCGACCCCGCCCGCGCTGCCGCACCCGTGGCGTCGAAAAGTGCTGTATGTACGGCGATCTGGTGATCGAGCACGTTACGCAGCATCCGCAGCTCGTCGAGCCGCTCGTGCAGAGCACGGCCACTGCCGTCGTCGGGTGGCTGTTGCAGTGAGATGAGGGTGTCGCGTAGTTCGGTGATCGAGGGCATGACACCAAGCTACTCGCAATCACGTTCGACGACGAGATTTCTCCACAGCCCTCGTTGTCATCGAATCCTGTTGCACCGCAGTCGCTGTCACTCACGTCTCAGCGGTGAACGGTGATGAACTGTGGTGAACAAAAACCCCACCAGTCACATAGGGTCAGCGTCTGCGACCCAACAACCACCGTGGTAGAGCTCAGACGAACTGCTTCAGCGAGCCGGCCCGACCTCGCACTGCATCCGGCTCCGACCGATGAACTCGAACTCGACGGATGCACTTCGATCGAAGTCCATCGGTCGAGTTGAGGTCCATCAGCCGGGGGTGCTCGGCGGACCCTGCGTGACGCGCCCTCCGCAAGCTCCGGCCACTCCTCAGGGAACGGGCGTGACGCACACTCCGGGCAATCCTCAGTATCCGAGGCCTGGCGACCCGTCGTGGAGACGAAAGAACTCCGCTCCCTGAGGAGGCCGGAGCTTGCGGAGGCCGTCACGAAGGGTCCTGGCGAGATGCGTCGCCAACCCTTCGAGGCTCGTCGCTATCGCTCCTCGCGCCTAAGGGAGCAGAGGGAAGGCATCGCCGGCGCTCCTCGCGCCTCAGGGAGCAGAGGGAAGGCATCGCCGGCGCTCCTCGCACCTCAGGGACCAATGGTCATGTCGTTCTTCGGATCTGGGAGCAGGGTTGACGCACCCTCCCTCAGCGCCGCCCGATGATCAGCCGTCCCAGGATCCCGACGGCGAACATCGCGACGCCCACGCCGCCGACGATCAGTGCGACCCGGGTGACGTCGTCGTAGGCGCCGTCGATGATGAGCTCGGCGACCTGGCGGCCCGAGCGCTCTGCGCCGGCCACCTCCTGCTTGGCGCGGTCGGCGAAGAACAGGCCCATGGCCCAGGTCGAGACGCCGGCTGCAAGCACGCCGAGCCCGAGCCACGCGAAGACGGTTCCGCGTCGTCGGGCGATCAGCAGCGCGAGCACGGCTGCGATCACGGCCACCGCCGCCGAGCCCCAGGCGAGCAGCGTGATCTGGCTACCCACCTCCGCGTACCGGCCCGCCTCGAGGCCCGAGGAGCCGTTGGTCAACTCGACGACCACCGGCCCCTGGATCGCGTTGCCACCGGTCAGGTTCAGGGAGCGGTTGATCATGTTCGTGATGTCGAGTTGCATCACCGAGGTGTCCGAACCGGGCGCCGGCTCCTCGAACAGGAACGCGTGCTGCTGGCCGACGACATCGGCGAAGTCCTGCTGGAACTGTTCAGTCTCGGTGTAGCGGCCCGCCAGCGGCCGCACCAGGACGCCGGCGATCGGCAGGTCTGTCCGCGCGGTCGCCTGCGCGGCGATCTCATCTGCGAGGTAGTCCTTGACCTGCTGGTTCTCGGCCATCGGCGCGACCGTGGCGACGAACCCCGCCTGGTCGACGATGCGTTGATCCAGCCAGAAAGACGGTACGGCGAGAACGGTCGCCGCGATCGCGACAAGTGTCAACAGGGCACTCAGGAAGCTACGCACAGCCACGAGGCTACCGAGCCGGGGAACTACTCCCCGATCACATCCGCGGCGCGGCCGACGATCAGCGGGTCGGGCGTGCCCACGAAGGACTCGTTCTTGCCGTCGTAGTCGAAGAGACTCAGCACGTGACGCATGGCGTTGATGCGCGCCCGCTTCTTGTCGTTGGACTTCACCACCGTCCAGGGTGCGTGGTCGGTGTCGGTGGTGGCGAACATCGCCTCTTTCGCCTCGGTGTAGGCATCCCACTTGTCCAGCGACGCCAGGTCCATGGGCGACAGCTTCCACTGGCGCACCGGGTCGATCTGACGGATCGCGAACCGGGTCCGCTGCTCGAGCGGGGTGACCGAGAACCAGAACTTGACCAGGTTGATCCCGTCGTCGACGAGCATCTTCTCGAACGCCGGGACCTGGGCGACGAACTGCGTGTACTGCTGCGGACTGCAGAACCCCATGACCCGTTCGACGCCGGCGCGGTTGTACCAGGAGCGATCGAAGAACACCATCTCCCCGCCGGCGGGCAGGTGCTGCACATACCGCTGGAAGTACCACTCGGTGGCCTCGCGTTCGCTGGGCTTCTCCAGGGCGATCGTGCGTGCGCCGCGCGGGTTGAGGTGCTCGTTGAATCGTTTGATGGTGCCGCCCTTGCCCGCCGCGTCTCGGCCCTCGAAGACCAGCAGATGCCGCTGCCCGGTCTGCTTGGACCACTTCTGCAGCTTCAGCAGTTCGATCTGCAGCCGCCGCTTGGTGACCTCGTACTCGCGGCGGCTCATGCGCTCCTCGTACGGGTAGTCCTCGCGCCAGGTGTCGACGACATTCCGTTCGGGCAGGGTCAGCAGGACCGGATCGTCGTCATCGTCGTCGTTGACCGTGAAGTGCGTGGTGTCGTGGAGGTCGACGAGTTGCTGAAGTGCTTCGCGGCCGTTGAGCACGCTGAAGTCGGGGCCGATCTGTGTCTCGGGATCGTGGAGGTCGGTCACTCCACAACGATAGGTCGAAGCGGCGAACGACGCCCGACGCTCCGGTGAACTACCGTCGCGCCGGGCGTGTTCTGTCTCTCAGGTGTCGTGAGGTGGAGCCGCTCAGTTCCGCAGGTCGATCGAACCGGCGTGCAGACATGCCTTACCGGTGCTGGTGTCGAACGCGGTCGCGAAACCGCCACTGCAGCGGGCACCTTCGGGACCGGCGTAGGCCTCGCCGCCCCAGCCGCCGATCGCCACCGTCGTACCGCCGCGACGCGCCTGCGCGACGGACAGCGCGCTCGGGCCGGTCGTGACCGAATAGGCGTTGCCCCGGCTGTTGGCGCCGGCGAGCGCCGTCGAACCGGGCTGCAGGTTGTAGGCCGCGGCGTTGCCGCCGTTGTCCGAGACCGAGACCGCGGTGCCCCGACCGCTGTATTCGTCGGCACTCGCGCGACTGCCGACTCCGGCCTTGGCGCCGCAACCGCTGCGCCCCTCGACACGCTCGACCTGATGACCGTTCGACACCGAGCAACGCGTGTCCGCCGCGGCGACCCCTTCGCCCGACAACCCGGCGAAACCAACACATCCGGCGAGCCCCGCCGCCAGGACCAGGCCGCGAACGGCAAACTTCTTGATTCTCAACTGCTTTGGCCTCCATAGCTCGGGCGCCCGGTAAGGAACGCCCTCAGCGTACAGGGGCCGGCGCCGTGGAGGAGACGATCGACTCGTCACGTCCCGGTCACGATCGTCCTCAGGCCGCCGCGCGCTTCTCCACTTCCGCGGTGAGTCCCTTGCGCGCGGTGTCCACGGCCATCTTCTGGGCGCGTTTCACGATGAGTCCGGGCAGCTTGATCTTCAGCTCGACGGCCAGGTCGAAGCGGACATGGGCACCCTTGTCGGATTCGGTGACGGTGTACTTGCCGTGCTGCTCGCTCAACTGATTCGACTCGATGAGGTGCCATTCGCACGAGTTCTCGGTCCATTCATAGGTGCAGGTCTGCTCGTCGGAGATACCCGCGGCGGTGACGACCATCCGCACCTTCTGCGGCGTGCCGTCGTCGTAGCTGGACAGGATCTCGGCTTCCTTGTGCGGGCCCGACCAGTCCGGTAGGGACTCGATGTCCATGAGCACTTCCATCACCACCGAGACCGGGGCGGCGACGTCGAATTCGATGTTCGCTGAGACAGCCATGCGCTGAACCTACCGCGCGCCCGTTCCGCCTATGCAACGAACTGTCGAGGCTGTGTCGAGCCGCGACGGAGTCGCCCTGGATTGCCGAGTCGGAGTCGCCCTGGATCGAACCGTTCAGCTCTCGCGGTCGACCAGGTTGACCGGCCACGCCTCGTCCGGGATGTCACGCAACGAGCACGCCTGGTCGACGGCGGTGAACCAGCCGCGGAAGTGCATGATCTCGCCGATGACCGGGTTGCGGACGGTCGCGTCGCAGCGGAATCGATCCCGTTTCTCGTCCCACCCCTCGATGTACTTCATCTGAGCGGTGAACAGCCCCTTCATCCCGACCTTGGGTCCGCGTCCGAGCCAGCGCATCGGTCCGCTCTCGAGCAGCAGTTCGCCGGATCGCGTCACCGACGGTTCGATCGGATACAGGAACTCGGGGCCGTCGCCGAAATAGTCGACCAGGCCCGTGCGCCCGGCCACCAGCAGGGAGTTCAGCTTGCGCGGGCCGGTCGTGTACTGGAAGTTCCGCAGCACCGCGAGCGACTCGCGCCCCAGCTCGTCGGAGTAGCAGTAGTAACCCTGGGTGAACGGCACCATGCGACTGGTCTTCGAGGGCAGCGCATTGCGCTTGGCGTAATGCCACAGGGCGGGCGGCGGCAGCGCCGAGGACACGTAGACCGACTCGTAGATCCCGCTACAGACCTGCGCGACACCGGAAGTCGAGTCGATGCCGTAGCGCCATGCGACGTTGGGATGCAGACGGTCGAAGTCCGAACCCAGCGCATGCCGGAAGACCGGCGTCATGGCGCAACCTCCCCGAGCTCACCCACCGATTCGAGCCCGCCCCGCCGATGAACGGATGCAGGCCAGACGCCACCACGGCGGTGACGACATGGTGAACCTACTAACGGAGCACACCTGTGTCCAACGTCTCGCCCCGGATCAGACCCGATCGACGGCCGCGTCGCACAGGCTCGCCAGTTCGGCGATGACGCGGTCGAGGGGTTCGACGCTGCGCCGTGTCTGGCACAGTCCGACCGCTCCCTCGACCGCCGCGATGATGAGGTTGGCCAGTGAGTCGGCACGGTCGCTGTCGACGCCGTCGACCACCAGCCGCGCGGTGACCAGGTCGGCCCAGCGCTGCAGGATCTCGGCGGATGCGTCCGCCACCGCGGGTTCGCTGCGGCGGGCGAGTCCGCCGGCCAGCACGGGGCAGCCGAACTGGAAGTCGGTGTTGACCAGCAGTCGCCGCCACACCCCGCCGATCTCGCGCACCGTGTCGGCCGGGGTCATCGTGGTCGGACGCCCGATGCGTTCGGCGATGAACTCACCGGCGTACCGGACGGCTTCGGTCATCAGTTGGGTCTTACCGCCCGGGAAATGGTGGTAGATCGATCCCCGTGGTGCGGAACTCGCCGAGATCACGTCGCCGATGGAGGTCGCGGCGACCCCGTCGCGGCCGATCAGATCGGCCGCGTGCACGACCATGCGTTCGCGGGGGCCGCGGTCGTCCGCGCCGGTGATCACGGACTCGGCGGGATGTGACGCCATGCAGCAACAACTCCTATGCCGACCCTCATACAACCGATGTCGTGGCCAGCATACATAGCATCGGCCGAGGTCATCCCGTATGCGGCGCGGCCTCGCCGATATGCAGACCTTCATAACCACGGCGGAGTATGCAACCATGCATAGTCATGACGACCACGACTGACGCACCCACCGACCCCACCGCCATGTCCGGACTCGAGCTGCTGCGAGCCTGGCAGGTGGGCGGCGCGGGCTCCGACCGTCCGAGCATCGGCCGCCTCCTGGGCATGGTGCCCAAGCAGATCGACGAGGGCGCGGTCACCTTCGCCGTGACTCCGCAGCCCGACTTCGCCAACCCTCTCGGCACCGTTCACGGCGGTATCTGCGCCACGCTGCTGGACTCGGTGATGGGGTGCGCCGTCCACACCACCCTGCCCGCCGGGGTCGGCTACACGACGCTGGAGCTGAAGGTGAACTACATCCGCTCGGTCGCCGTGGACGCCGGGGAGCTGACCGGCGTGGGTACCGTCATCCACGTCGGCCGCACCACCGCGACCGCCGAGGGCAAAGTGTTCTCCGCCGACGGCAAGCTCGTCGCCCACGGGACCACCACCTGCATCGTGTTCAGGTAGCCGGATCCAAGTCCGGCTGCATCAGCTGGCGAAGAGCCGAGGCGACATCTGTGCATGTCGCATGCCGAACAGCTCGAGCGCGAAGCTGCTGGAGCTCAGCGCGTCGAGCGGAGCCCGCTCGACGTCGGCGGCAAGGTCGACGAGAGCGGGTGTCGCCGCGACCAGTGCACGCTGTGCGCCCAGCGAACCGAGCCTGCCGAGACGTACGCACGCGCTGAACGCGGATGCCATCGACGAACGCAGCGTCCCCAGGGTCGCGATGCGCCGGTCGATCCCGAGTCCCGCCTGGACCACGGCTTCGACGACGGCCAGATTGCCCGGTGCATTCGCCGACGACACCGCGCGAAGGTAATCCGCGCGAGCACAGTCCGGCACTCCGCAGATCATCCCGACACGAGCTGCGGTGTCGGCGAGCTGACGCCCCGGCTTGAGCGACGCGTCTCGCGCGTTCTCCGAGGTCTTGTAGCTGAGCAACTCCCGATCGAGGCCCGTGAGCATCGCGAGATCGTCACTCGCCCAAGCGTGGACACCGACAACCGCATCGAGTGTCGCGACCGAGGTCGCCACGTAATCCACGACGAGCTCGACGATCTGATCGGGCCCGGCGTCGGGAAACGCACGCAGCCAGCTCTCGATGCCGTTGCTGTGGACCAGACGGCCCGCGGGAAAAGCGCTGTCGTGCAGGTTCAGCCAGCCGACGGCCGCCGCGAAGGAATCGGGCACAGAGCAATCGGACACAGCGGAGTCGATCGCGGTCCTCGGGCAGCAACTGATGACGGGTCGATCAGTCATGATGGTGATGATGGTGATGATCGGCCGACGTGTTCGACCATCCGTGTGAGGCGAGCGGGACGTCGGCCACCACACCCTGCAGACGCAGTGCGGCGAGGGTGTCCTTCGCGGTCGTCGCGCTCGTCATCAGCGGCGTCGACACCTGGTGCGCCGAGACATCCAGCGGGGCATGCTGGTTGCCCAGCAGATAACCCAGCAACAGCATTCGCCGCGCACCGTCGGGTCCGCCGTTGGCATCGAAGTCGACGACGATGGCGGGCTCGGCAGCACGACGTACCACGGTGATGGTCTCGCCGTCGTCGGCCAGGACCGCGCCGTCGTCGAGAAAGGAACCTCGTGGGAGGCGGAGCCGCACCGTCGATCCCGATGCGGTCGTGAGCATCTGTCGGTGCTTACGCGCGTCCCCCCAACCGATCTCGACGAGGTCGAGTCGACGTCCGTGGAACTCTTCATCACACTCACGTCCCAGGAGGTGGGTCACTTCCCGCGCCTGCTCGGTGGATTCAGTGGTCATGGGGTGTCCTCTCAGATCAATCGCCTTGGGGGCGGTGCCAGCATCAACAGTTCGGACCGGATTGACGCCAGACACACGGCGAGCGCCTCACGCATCGCGGGTGCTCTCGTGCCGAGCACGCGCACGATCGCACCACTCTCGCCCGGCAGTGCGCTGACGCCGCTGACCACATCCAACGCGTCCAGGGCCGATTGCAGTGCATTCTGTAATGCACCGGTGCTTCTCGTGGGAGCTACTACCAGCAACGTAGCGCAGTAGTTCGCGCCGATCAGCCGCTCCGGCAGCGAACCGGCGTCGTCGACCCGCCCTTCGGGTCGACTGAACCGAAGCGCGTCCCGCGCAACGACCTCACCGTCGACCCGCACCGTGGTCCGGCAGACGAGAGACCGGTACCGGAACCGCTCCCCACGGCCGATCCGCCCGGAAGCGAGCATCTCCCATCCGACGAAGAGCCCCGAACCCCGGACGTCGATCTCGGTGTACTGAGCGAACCGGGAGTCGGCCTGCGGAATGATCTCGCGCGGTACGAACTCGACCACCGATCGATCTGTGACCCGGATCCGTTGGTGGTGGGTTGCCCCCGGCCCGTCGTGCCCGTCGAACACCTGGGTTGCCGCCTGGGACGTGAACAGGAGATGGCTGCCGGGGCCGGCCGCCACAGTCGTGTGCAACGAGTCGTCGGCGAAGATCCCCCCGGACGGATTCTGTACGCAGAGATAGGCGATCCGTGGGTCGACGTCGACATACAGCGGTGTGGTGACCCGTTGCGGGTAGGCCTGCCGCAGATGCCGCACCCGAGTCCTTCCGCAGATATCGGCGACCACGTCGACATCGAGAACCCCCGGCTCGATCATGCCTTCGGTGGCGTGGGAAGCATTGCTCCCTTGACTATCTCGTCGGCCACCTCGACGACGCCCACCTGATGCCGTAGGTCTGTGAACAGTGTGGGTTTACTCGGCCGGGCAACCGAACAGTCGTGTCGCATGCGATCCAGGTCGGCTCCGACCATCTCGGCGAGATCGATCTTGTTCACCAGGAGCAGGTCAGCCTGCAGAAGGCCGATACCCTGCTTCCGCGGGATGTCGTCGCCGGCGGCGGTGTCGATGACGAAGATCCAGTAGTCGACGAGATCACTGCTGAACGTGGCGGCGAGATTGTCTCCGCCGGACTCGATCAGCACCGCGTCGAGGCCTGGGTAGGCAGCCGCCAGGTCATCCACGGCGGCCATATTGACCGATGGGTCCTCGCGGATCGCGGTGTGCGGGCACGCACCGGTCTCGACGGCTCGGACCCGCGCGGGGTCGATGATGCCGCTGCGTCGTACACGCTGGGCGTCCTCGTCGGTCACCAGGTCATTGGTGATCACTGCGAGATCGACCCCGCGTTCTGTGAGGACGGGGACCAACGACTCGACCAGCCTGGTCTTGCCAGAGCCGACCGGTCCGCCGATTCCGATACGGATCGGATCCGAACTCATGCTCTCCTCCTATTTGAGCGTGTACCGGCGTCCGAGCGGGACGCTCGACATCGGTGTGCTCGTGCAGATCTCCCCGTTCACCACCACCCGGTAGGTATCGGGTTCGATGGAGATCTCGGGCAGGTGGTCGTTGTGGACGAAGTCCGCCTTGGTCAAGGCCCTCGATCCCGTGCAGCCGATCAGCGGGGTGTCGAGGCCGAGTCGTTCCCCGAGGCCCGAGTCGAGGGCCGCACGTCCGACGAAGTTGACCGACACGTCAACCGGCGACTTGCCGAAAGCCGCCCATTGCGGGCGATACTTCAGCGGTTCGCAGGTCATCAGCGAGGCGTTCGATTCGCCCATCACCGACCACGCCGGGAAGCCACCTTTGAACACCACTTCTGGACGGATACCGAAGAACTTCGGCTCCCACAGCACGATGTCGGCGAGCTTGCCGGGCTCCAGCGAGCCGACCTCGTGGTCGATGCCGAACATCCTCGCCGGATTCAACGTCAGCTTGGCGATGTAACGCAAGATGCGCTGATTGTCCGCGCCGGTACCGGCGTCGTCCGGCAACGGCCCACGCGTGGCGCGCATGTGCGAGGCGAGTTGCCATGTACGGGCGATGGTTTCGCCGATGCGGCCCATCCCTTGCGAGTCCGAGCCGATCGCGGAGATGGCGCCAAGATCGTGCAGGACGTCCTCGGCGGCGATCGTCTCTCGCCGGATACGCGACTCGGCGAAAGCCACATCCTCCGGTATCCGCGCATTGAGGTGATGGCACACCATGACCATGTCGAGATGCTCGTCGAAGGTGTTGAGCGTATACGGGTTGGTCGGATTCGTGGACGACGGAAGGCAATTCGGCTCACCCACGACCCGCATGATGTCCGGGGCGTGTCCACCGCCCGCACCTTCGGCGTGATAGGTGTGGATCGTGCGCCCACCGATTGCGCGCATGGTGTCCTCATAGAAGCCCGACTCGTTCAGGGTGTCACTGTGGATCTGCACCTGTAGGTCGAGTTCGTCGCCCGCGTCGAGCGAGGCGCGGATCGATGCCGGCGTCGCACCCCAGTCCTCGTGGATCTTGTATCCGATCGCACCGGCGAGTCCCTGCTCGATCAACGGTGCTGTGGATGCGGCACTTCCGTTCGCGATGAATCCGAAGTTCATCGGGAATGCCTCTGCTGCCCGAAGCATCCTTGCCAGATTATGTGGCCCCGAGCTGGTGATCCCCACCGTGACCGGACCCAGGCCCCCACCGATCATGGTGGTGATACCGCTCGAGATGGCTTCCTCGACCAGTCCGGCGCTGTCGAAGTGCACGTGGACGTCGATGGCTCCCGCGGTCGCGATCATGCCTTCACCCGAACGGATGTCGGTGCCGGCTCCGATCACCAGCTCGGCATCGACCCCATCCATGGTGGCGGGGTTGCCGGACTTGCCGATGCCGGCAATACGCCCGTCCTTGATCCCGATGTCGGCCTTACGAATCCCCAGCACAGCATCGATGATGAGGACGTTCGTGATCACGAAGTCCAGTGCGCCTTCGGCATTCGTGATCGCATTGTGCACGGCCATGCCCTCACGCATGGTCTTGCCGCCGCCGAACACCGACTCGTCGCCGTAGACGGTGGCGTCGGACTCCACGCGCGCCAGGAGTTCGGTGTCGGCCAGACGCACCCTGTCGCCGGTCGTCGGCCCGAACAGCTCCGCGTAATGCCTACGCGTCAGTCTCTGCACCATCGTCCCCTCCTGAAGTGTTCCTCCCCGATAGGTCTCCCGCGGACGTGTCCAGGAATCCCGCCGTGCGCAGGTCGCGTAGCGTCGCGGCGGGCAGCGCACCATCGGTTGGGCCGTTGGTCATGTCGTTGAGTCCGGTGATGACGCGCTCGCCGCCGAAGGCGACGAGTTCCACATCGTGCTCGGCCCCCGGTTCGAATCGGACAGCGGTGCCCGAGGGGATGTCCAGACGCATCCCGAAGGCCTCCCGCCGATCGAACAACAGCGCCCGGTTCGCCTCGAAGAAGTGGAAGTGCGAACCGACCTGGACCGGTCGATCACCGGTGTTGACCACCGTGATCGCTGCCGTGTCCCGCCCGTCGTTGATCACGACATCTTCGTCGACGAGCAGATACTCCCCGGGCGTGTGCTCGTCACCGGCCAGTCGCATTGGCGCAGTGCCGGTTCCCGGCCGAATCGGGTCGTGAACGGTGACGAGCTTCTGGCCGTCGTCGAAGAATCCCTCCACCTGCACCGACCTCAGAAGGACTGCGACCCCGGGGGCCACGTCGTCATCGGTGAGGAGCGACGCACCGAGTGCCGCCGCCTCCGAGACGCTGGCTCCCCCACGAGCGGCTTCGGCCACCTCGTCGGCGATGAGCGCACGCGCTTCCGGATACGTCAGTCGCAGTCCGCGCGACCGGCGTCTGCGTGAGAGTTCAGCTGCGAGGAAGAGCAGCAGCCGGTCCTCGTCCTTCGGTGTGAGATGCACAGATGTTCCCTCTCAGATGGCCGACACGTCTGGGGTTCGCAGGTCAGGCCCCGACACCCTCAGCCCACGGGTAGCTGTCGAGGAAAGGGTCGGGTTCGATCGGTCCATCAGAACTCCACACCACGTCGAACTGACCGTCTGCGGTCACTCGGCCGATCCGCGCCGTCTTGGTGACATGGTGGTTCTCGCCGTCGACGGTGACCAGTCCCTCGGGCGCTTCGTAACTGACGCCGGCCGCAGCAGCGGACACTTCTTCCGGTGTGAACGTATCCGCCTTCTCGACCATCTGCTTCCACAGGTGCACAGCGGTGTAGGCCGATTCCATCGGGTCCGAGGTCACACTCGACGACCCGAACCGCTCCTTGAAGGCGGCAACGAACTCGTCGTTCACCGGATTGTCCAGTGACTGGTAATAATTCCACGACGACAACTGACCGACGAGGTTCTGGGCTCCGATGCTCCTGACCTCTTCCTCGCCGACGCACATCGACATGACCGGCATCGTCGATGCGTTCAGGCCGACGTTGTTGTACTCGCGGAAAAATGCGGCCAACGAGTCGCCGACAACCACGTTGAACACGGCATCGGCGTCGGATCGACGGATCTTGTTGACGATCGTGGAGAAGTCGGTGGAGCCGAGCGGAGCGTAATCCTCACCGGCGATGGTCATTCCGTTCTCCTCCGCATAAGCACGCACTATCGCGTTCGAGGTGCGGGGGAAGACGTAGTCACTGCCCACGAGGTAGATCGACTTCACTCCTTGTTCGCGGAGGTAGTCCAGTGAGGGGATGATCTGCTGATTGGTCGTGGCACCCGTGTAGAAGATGTTCGGAGAGCTCTCCAGCCCCTCGTACTGCTGGCCGTAGTAGAGCAGCGCACCGGTGTCCTCGAACACGGGGAGCATCGCCTTCCGGCTGGCAGAGGTGTATCCGCCGAAAACTGCTGCGACACAGTCGCTCGCTACGAGCTTCTGGGCCTTCTGGGCGAAGATCGCGGGATCGGAGGCACCGTCCTCGGAGATCTGCCGCAGTTGCTTTCCGAGCACACCTCCGTCCGCGTTGATCTGCTCCACGGCGAGCGTGATGGCGTCATGGATCACGACTTCGCTCACTGCGGTACCACCGCTGAGCGAGTTGATCGATCCCACCGCGACCGAATCTCCGCTCGTATCGAGACAGTCGACGCGGCCTGCGGCGCTGTCACTGTCGGAAGCCGCACTCCCGCACGCGGACAGCATGACACCGGCCACCGCCACAGCGGTGATCGACATCGTCATGCGCCATCGGGAACGTTCACGTGAAGAGTCCGTGGTCATCGGTAACTCCTGGCTTGTCGGCCGGAGTTGCTGCTCCGGGCCGTCTGAGATCAATCGGTCACCGGCCGCACAGCGGTGTGCGACCCGTGCCTCGAATCTAAGGACCGAGACCTGCCGCGCGAATCGGGAGAATTCCCCATCTTTCCCACTTCGATTGTTAACTGCTGGTTTCTAGATCGACAACGAGTGTTGCGTCGCCGGCCTGATGTGAAACATCGCCGAAACGCGCTTGCGGAACAATGCAACCCATCGAATGATCATCGTCGGGGGGTTACGGAGAGCGCATGAGATCGTCGACCACCGGGCCCTATCATGAGGCACTGGGGAGCGCGGCCGACCTCAACACGCGTGCCGACGAACTGCTGTGCGCGCTCGGTGAGCGCGTGTCGTCGTCGGCAAGCGCGATCAGTCTGTGGGATCCGGTCGCGGGCCGGCACCTGACCCTCGCCAATCACGACTATCCCGATTCAGTCATGAGCCATTTCAACAGCTGGTTCGTCTCGAACGACCCGCTGTTCAAAGAGATGGAGAGAACCCGCTCCGGCGCGTTGCGCTGGCGTGACTTCCCCGGGTACCGACGGACCCACTCGGTCACCAACGTGTTCACCCCGGCCGGATTCGACGAGGGACTGTCCGCCCGCCTGGTCACCGCACAAGGCACTTATGCCGGGACCTTGCACGTCAATTCCGACGACCGCCGCTACCCCCGCGACGTGGACGTCACCGAGATCAACGAGCTCCGCAGCAGTGTCGCGTCGCTTCTCGACACGACGATGCGTCCGGTGATGGTGGCTGACTTCCTCTCTCCAGGGAGCCCCGCGTGGCTCATCGACAGGTCGGGAAACTGCCGGGCCCTACACGATCAGCTCATACCAGATGTCGACCCCGAACTGCTCTCGATCGTCGCACGACTCGCCGGTACCGAGCGCAAGTTCCGATGGTGCGACCCCGGGGGAACCTGGCATCTGGTCCGGCTGCTCCCGGCGACGCCGCGATATCGGGCCGCCACCCCCGTGGCCCTGACCTTCGCCACGCCCGAGCCGCTCCCATTCGACCTCACCGGACGGGAGCTGGAGGTCCTCACCCTGGTGGCGAACGGTCTGACCTCGGCGCAGATCGCCGTTGCGCTCGTCATCAGCGCCAAAACAGTCGGCCGCCACATAGAGCATCTACTCGGCAAGACCGGGGTCGCCAACCGCGTCGGACTCGCAACGCTGGCGCATCAGCACGGTCTCCTCAGCGGACTCCAGATGCAACCTTGAATCGCCGGCGTGGTGTCGGAGGTACCCGGCCGGTCAGTCCGCGCGTGCCGCCGCGATGATCGCGGCGATGTCCTCGTCCCGCATCCCGAACCCGGCGAGGCGTCCGAGCGGTATCGACGCCATCATCCGTGCCATGTCGACGCCCAGGGCGTCGTCGGAGCTCGTCAGCGGGTTGTCCTCGAATCTGGACGCGAGCGCTTGCGCCGCAGCAGGATTCGCCAGGACCTCGCCGAGGGTCGAGTTCTCGTCGATCGCGAGGCGAACCTCGTCGCCCGCGATCTCGACGGTGGTGGTCAGCCGGATGTCCCGACTCGACGCGCCGACCTCGACGCCGTACCCACCCGGTTCGACGATCCAGCGGTCGACGCGGGTGTCCCAGTAGGCCAGGTCGTTGCGGTCGATTGCGATCGAGATGGTCTGCGACTCACCTGGTTCGAGGTCGCGGGTGGTCGCGAAGCCCGTCAGCTCGCGCGGCGGTCGTCCGACTCGTGAGTCCGGCTTCGACGTGTAGACCTGGACGATGTCACGTCCGGCCCGAGATCCGGTGTTGGTCACCGTCACCCCGACGACCACTCCGTCGACGCCCGGATCATCCGATGCGACGGACAGATCCGAGTACTCGAAGGTCGTGTAGGACAATCCGTGCCCGAACGGGTAGGCGACCTCGATGTCCCGGGCGTCGTACCAGCGGTAGCCGACGAAGATGCCCTCGCCGTAGCGGATGTGCGAGTTCTCGTTCGGGAAACTCAGATACGCCGGGGTGTCCTGCAACCTGACCGGCACGGTCTCGGTGAGCCGACCCGACGGGTTGACCGCCCCGAAGAGCACGTCGGCGATGGCCCCGCCCCCGGCCTGGCCGAGGAGCGCGCCGTCGAGGATTGCAGGGGCCGCGGCGATCGATCCGAGGCGGAGGACGCCTCCGTGAGCGAGCACGACGACCGTTCGCGGTTGCACCGCCAGGATCGCGGTCAGCAACTCGACCTGGTCCGCCGGCAGTTCGATGTCGTCGCGGTCGAAGCCCTCCGACTCCTGTGCGGCCGCCAGTCCCAGGAACAGCACGGCGGCATCGGCGTCCGTCGCTGCGGCGATCGCGCCCGCCGTATCCACCCGCAAGCCGTCGGTGCTGAAACCCGGGGCGTAGGTCACCGTGCCGCCGGCTGCCCGGATCTCGTTCTCCGGTACGTCGAGGCGCGTCGGGTTCACGTGCGAACTGCCGCCGCCCTGATAACGGGGGTCGTGCGCGAACGAGCCGATGACCGCGACGGAGCGTCCGGGGCTCAACGGGAGGAGATCGCCGTCGTTCTTGAGCAGGACGATGGACCGAGCCGCGGCCTCGCGCGCTAGGCGATGGTGGAGATCGAAGTCGACGACGGACCGGTTCGTCCGGCCCGCGGCGGCCCGCTCCGCGAGTTCCCGGACCGCCCGGGCCGACCGGTCCAGCGCCGCCTCGCAGAGGGTTCCGTTCCGGACCGCGTCCACGACCTGCGCGTCGGTGCAGTCTCCCGGGCCGGGCATCTCGAGATCCAGGCCGGCGGCGACCGCCCGAACGCAGTCGGCGACCGCACCCCAGTCGGAGACCACCACGCCGTCGTAGCCCCACTCACCCCGCAACAAGTCGGTGAGGAGCCACCGGTTCTCCGCCGCGTACGTGCCGTTGATGCGGTTGTAGGAGCACATCACGGTCCACGGGTTCGCCGTGCGGATGATGTGCGCGAAGGCGCGGAGGTAGATCTCCCGCGTCGGGCGCGGGTCGACATCCGAACTCGACCGCATCCGGTCGTCCTCGGCGTTGTTCAGCGCGAAGTGTTTGAGCGACGTGCCGACCCCGATGCTCTGTACGCCGCTCACCCACGCCGCGCCGAGCCGGCCCGTGACGAACGGATCCTCGGAGAAGTACTCGAAGTTGCGGCCGCACCGGGGATCTCGCTTGATGTTCACGCCCGGGCCGAGCAGTACGTCGACGTCGAGACCGCGTGCCTCGCGGCCGAGCGCTTCGCCGACACGACGGATCAGCCCGGTGTCCCAACTCTGGCCGAGTCCGACCGCGGGCGGGAAGCAGGTGGCGGGTTCGCTGCCGGCGAGGCCGAGGTGGTCGGTGGCGCCGGTCTGTTTCCGGACCCCGTGCGGACCGTCGGTGAGTGTCAGCGCGGGAACGGAACCGACCGATTTGGTGGTCCAGAAATCGGCGCCGCTGCCCAGCGCGGCCTTCTCGGTCAAGCTGAATTCACTCACTCCAAGACACTACCGACGATCGTCGGGCGATCAGCTGGCTCCCGGGCAGTACACGGTGTAGTCCCACTCCGTGTTCCGGTCCGGCCCGGTCACGCGCACCACGACCGAGGTGTCGCCACCGGGTGGCACGGTGACCCGGACACTGCCGGTTCCCTGGTTGATGTCGTCTCCGACGTAACCGGTGTTGTAGATCTGCCGGCCACCGTAGAACACGCGGATCTCGTCCGGGATGTCGTAGGTGTCGTAGTTCAGCGTGAAGCTCGTCGGGCCTCGCAGGCCGAGGATGTGCCGGGTCTCGGTGACTCCGTAGCCGCCGGACTTGGTCTCGGAGTTGCACCGCTGGGTCGACGGCGGAGCCTGATTGCCCCCGAGACTCCCGAAATAGTCGAGGCCGCCCAGACCGTATTCCTCGAGACTGCCCCCGTCGACGCTTCCGCCGTCGAGGCTCCCGGACTCGAATGGCGCGGCATCGGCGATCGCGGCCGGGACGACCGCAGCGGTCGCCGTCGCGGCCAGGATGAGGGCAGCTCGAACGAAAGTGGTTGTGCGCATCGATTTCTCCGGCAGTCGAGTCGTTTCGGGGGTGGTTCCGACGCTAACGCGACCTGCCATCCGCGGATATCCCCTCATCGGGTGAAAGCACGACGACCAGATGACACCCGTGCGGGTGACACCTCGCTGCCACAGCGTCTCGGGCGGCCAGCCCCTACGTCAGATATCGGTCCCGGAGCGCCTTCTGGTCGGCGGCACCCAGACCCAACGCCTCGCCGAAGTAACCCTCGATTCCGCCGTACCGCTTGTCCACCTCGTCGAACGCGGCGTCGAGATAGCCGGAGTCGACGCCCAGCACGCCGACGAGGAGCTCGGGATCGCCCCCGGCGGCGGCGAACCCGTCGAAGATGGGTGTGAGCGACGGGATCAGACGTTCATTGGTGAGCAGGTAGTCGCGGTAGACGTCGTCCTTCGGCACCCCGAACAGTGTCAGCAGAGATGCTGCGGCCCAACCTGTTCGGTCCTTGCCGGTGGTGCAGTGCATGAGGGCCGGCGTCGAGCCGTCGATCAGTCCACGAAACAACTGCGTGTACGACGCCGTCGCACTGGGCAGGGTGATCATCTCGCGATAGGTCCCACAGATCATCTCGCGCGCCTTGCCGCCGGACAGCATTTCATCGGCCTGCGCGACGACGGCGGGGTCGGCGAGGACAGCACCGATGTTGGCGGGAATCGACATCTGCGCATCGGCGAGGACATCGAGTGCGATGTTCGACGCGCCGGGCAGGACGGGGTCGGGGATGGCCTCGCTCTCGTGCGCCGATCTCAGGTCGTAGACGGTCTTCAGACCGAGTGACTCGAGCGCGGAGACGTCGGCGGTGTCGAGCGCGGAGAAATCCGTCGACCGGTACAGGACACCGGATCGGACCGTCTGCCCGTCCCCGGTCCGCCAGCCGCCGAGATCGCGGAGGTTGGGCAGGCTGGAGATGGGGCTGGGCGCACCGGGGGTCGCAGTCACGGTCACATCGTGACAGATTGTGCGGCGGTCAGTCGGTGAGCGCGCTTTCGAGCATCGGCCACGACTTCACGAGCTGGTCCTGCCAGTAGGGCCAGGCGTGCGTCCCCGGTGCGTAGTCGACGGTCGCGGGGATGCCGAGTTGCTTGAGTCGACGATCGAGATTGAGCGTGCACTGGTGGGTGGCGGCCTCGATGGCGCCGCCGACCGCGATCTGGTCGATGTAGATCGTGGTCTTCCCGTCGATTCCCTGGCCATGCAACTGGTCGTGCGGTCCGGGGACCCCCGTGCCGGTACTGATGTAGATCGCCTTGCCGCGCAGCTTGTAGGTGTTGACGACCGGGTCGTGCGCCCGCCACCCCGGGGAGCCGACCGGACCCCAGATGTTGGCGATGTCGCCACCGCCGCGTCCTTCGACGACCGCGCGGATGGCGAGTCGGCCGAGATTCGTACTCGTCTCGGCACAACCGCTGTAGGAGGCGACCGCGCGGTAGAGCTGAGGTGCGGCTTCGGCAAGACTCAACGACGACGTTCCCGCCATGGAGATCCCCGCGATCGCGTTTACGCCGGTGGTGTTCAGCTCCCGATCGATGAGCGGCGGTAATTCGCTGGTCAGGAACGTTGTCCATTTGTTTCGCCCCAGCACCGGGTCGACTTTCACCCAGTCGGTGTAATAGCTGTACGCGCCGCGCATCGGCACGACGACATTCACATTCTTGTCGGCGACGAAATCGACGATGTCGGTTTGCTCGAACCAGTGTCCGGTGCCCTCTCCGCCACCCGCGCCATTCAGCAGATACAGCGTCGGTCGGGGCATCGAGCGGTCGGCCGGCACGAGAACCCGGACCGGTACGTGACGTTTCATCGACGGCGAATACACCGACAGGTCCAGGACCCGGCCATCGGCGACAGCGCGGGCCAGCGCCTTCGCCCGGGACGAGGAATCTCCCGGCTCGGCGCCGGCGAACGACGGAACCGCAAGCGCGACAACGAGTACAACGATCGAGACCGTTGTGGCGACCAGGCGTCGGCGGAACTGACCACCCACTGCGGACATCACAGTCCCTTCACATCACTACATGCTCACATCGCTACCGCGCCGCCGTCTCGACAACGGAATTCACACACGCCGATATCGATCCGAATACGTTTCACCATACGCACCGGAGACGGCCCCGTCCGGATTACCACGGCCGGGGCCATCGCTGTTCACCTCGCGATTGCGCACACCATGGTCATTGTTGGAGGCGATTTCACGATGACTGATCCCGGCCGGTCGAGGTGTCGTGCTCCTGAACAGCTGATCTCGTGCGAGTGCGCCGGCCGTGATCGTCTCCGCCGTCGAAAACGACCGGCCACTTCGAAAGGCGCAGGGAACGCATTCACCGACCACCCGGTGCCAGATTCGGCCGATCGGACTAAAGCCGGACCGCCTCTGATCGCACCGACACCGGAAACAGCATTCGTGGATTCTGGAGCAGCGCCGGCGGGGCGACGGCCGACCGCTCGAGCGTGCCGGTCCAGCGGACCCGACGCCGATGCGGGGTGAGCGCCCTGCCCCGGCGGGAGAACTCGTACTCGCCGATCAACGTCCCCAGGGGCAGCACGTCCGGATCGGTGGGGTCGACGACGGCGACCTCGTCCCCCACCCGCAGATCGGAGACGAACGACGCGAGCACGCGGAGGTCCTTGCCCGGCCGCCGCCCGGGGCTACGCTCCTTCAGCAAGGCGCGCAGGCCGGCCTCGGTGCCCATCGAGGCGTCGGCGTCGATGCCGGATTCGACGCCCAATCCGACGATCTGCCGCTGTCGGAACTGTGCGTACTGTTCGTCGGATCCGGCCCGGATGATCCACACGGTGCGGGTCGGTTCGTCCAGATCGTGCGCGTCGGTGGCCGGCGGATCCGGCCAGAAGTAGGGCATCTCGTCGTCGATGTCGACGTCGTCGAACACGGAGCCGTAGAAGTCCGGCGCTTTGCGGAGCAGCGCCGAACGGTGACTGCGATGGAGTCGGTCGTCGCCGAGCCACGCGGGCATCAGGCCCTGCGCGGTCAGCTCGGCTTGGGACGCACCCACCACCTCGGGCGCGAACTCGGCGATCATCGGAGCAGTGGTGTCCGCACGACCGCCGCTGGTCCACACGTCGACGAAAGCGAGCCCATAGGCGACCAGCGCCGGAGTGTGCCCACGCCACATCGTGACCGCGGGATGGCTGGCCCAGCCGTAATCGAAGAGTTCGAGCGCCCGCAGGATCTGCAGCGTCTCCACGCGCTGCTTACCGAGGCGCGCGGGGTCCAGGACCTCGGCAGAGCGTCGAAAGTCCGGGTAGGGCAGGAACGTCTGCATGGCGCTCGCATACCCACTTCGGACGGGCGCTCACACCCGGCGGAGCCGCGCGGCGCCGAACTCAGAGTTGTCAGCTGCTACCGAAGATCGGCGATCCCGGCCCCGGCGTCACACCCGGACCGGCTCAACCAGCGGCGGGTGCGATCTACTGCCGCGCAGCGTCAGCCGAAGCCTGCGGGTGACCTCGAAGAGGTGATCGACGCGCGGACTTCGGGGCTCAGTCGGATGCGGAGTCCGACGCGTCGGTCCCGACCTCGGGCACCGCACACACGCCGTCGACGCAGACCGCCGCGTCGTCGTCGCCGATCATCTCGAAGGGCACCACCGGGTCAGACACGATCGGGCTCCTCGGCGCGGACCTTGTCGAGGGCCTGCGCGAAGGTTTCCGGCGCCTGGGCTCCGGAGATGCCGTACTTGCCGTTGATCACGAAGAAGGGAACCCCGCTGATCCCGTATGCACGGGCTTGGTCGATGTCGGCTTCGACGGCCGCGGCGTACTCGCCCGACTCGAGCGCGGCCAGCACGGCGTCGCGATCGAGACCGACATCGGCCGCCAGATCGGCGAGTTCGTCGGCGCGGCCGACGTGGCGCCCCTGCTCGAAGTACGCCTGGAACAGACGCTCGGCCAGATCCGCCTGTCGGCCATGCGCTTTCGCGAAGTGCAGGGCCTCATGCGCTTTCAGGGTCTTGGTGTGCTGCAGCCGGTCGAAGTCGTAGTCGAGACCGACCTCGGCGGCGATCCCGCGGACCTGGTCGAGCATCCCCCGGACCTGATCGGCCGGCATGCCCTTGTGCCGGACGAGGAAGTCGACCTCTGAACCGTCGAAGTCGACCGGCGTATCCGGTGCGAGCTCGAAGCTGTGGTAGGTCACCTCGACGTCGTCGCGTCCGTCGAACTCGGCGAGGCCCGCCTCGAACTTGCGTTTGCCGATGTAGCACCAGGGGCAGGCGATGTCGGACCAGATGTCGACGGTGATGGGAGCGCTCATTGCCCTCTCAACACCTCGCGGATCGAGAACGTTCCCGGGAGTGCGTCAGACCCGATCAGCCGCCCCAGGCGCGTCGAGCAGGTCGTCGAGATGCGTTCGCGACCAGTCGCACAGGCCGTGGACCGTCGAGACGAGGTCGCGGCCGGCGTCCGTCAGGGTGTAGTCCACCCGCGGATTCGCGCTGCGATGGTCGTGCCGATGGATCAGGCCGTGCGCCTCGAGATCGCGCAGCGTCTGGGTGAGCACCTTGTCGCTGATCGTCCCGATCGATCGCTTCAACTCACGAAACCGGCGGGGTCGCTGCCGGATCTCCTCGAGGACGGTCAGACCCCATTTCGTCGACACGACGGTGAACACCGACCGCGCGAGGTGCCGGGCGCGCTCTTCGGCCTCGGACGACGGCGCGGCGTCCCCGCTCACCTCGAAGTGCGTACTGCCGCTCATCCGCCTGCGCTCCTAGCGTGGGGTCGATGCGAGTGCTGAAGACCTACGCCAGGATATTCGTCGCCGACCTCGACGAGTCGCTTCCGCTGTACGAGACGATCGTCGGTGCATCGGCCGATCTCCGATTCGCTTTCGAGAGGGCCGAACTCGCCGCCGTCGGCGACTTCCTCCTCATCGCGGGAGCCGACGACGACGTCGAGGCCTACCGGTCGACCGTCGGACCGGTCATCGTCGACGATCTCGACGCCTTGATCTCGCAGGTCAGCGGCGGAGCCGCCGCCGAGGTCATCGGCGAATCCGAGAGCGCGACTGGACGATTCGCCTACCTTCGCCATCCCGACGGTGCGGTCCTCGAGTATGTCCAGTGGTCGCAGGAAGTCGCCGAAGCCGTGCTCGGAACGCCGAAGGCCGGCCACCCGCTTGGGTGACCGGCCTTCGGTTGGTGCTGCGTGAGTGGACGCAGGGATCTGATCAGGAGATCAGAAGCCCATCCCGCCCATCTCGTCGCCACCCGGCATGGCCGGTGCGGCGTTCTTCTCGGGCTTGTCGGCGACGACGGCCTCGGTGGTGAGGAACAGAGCCGCGATCGAGGCTGCGTTCTGCAGCGCCGAGCGGGTGACCTTCACCGGGTCGTTGATGCCGGCCTTGAGCAGGTCCTCGTACACACCGGTGGCGGCGTTGAGGCCGGTGCCGGTGGGCGAGTTGAGGACCTTGTCGGCGACGACGCCCGGCTCGAGGCCGGCGTTGATCGCGATCTGCTTGGCCGGAGCCGACAGGGCGACCTTGACGATGTTGGCGCCGGTGGCCTCGTCACCCTCGAGCGAGAGTGCGTCGATGGCCGGCTCCGACTGCAGCAGGGCCACGCCACCGCCGGCGACGATGCCCTCTTCGACGGCAGCCTTCGCGTTGCGGACGGCGTCCTCGATGCGGTGCTTGCGCTCCTTGAGCTCGACCTCGGTGGCCGCGCCCGCCTTGATGACCGCAACACCGCCGGCCAGCTTGGCCAGACGCTCCTGCAGCTTCTCACGGTCGTAGTCGGAGTCGCTGTTCTCGATCTCGCCGCGGATCTGGGCGACACGACCGGCGATGGCGTCGGGATCGCCCGCGCCCTCGACGATGGTGGTCTCGTCCTTGGTCACGACGACCTTGCGAGCGGTACCGAGCAGCTCGATGCCCGCGCCCTCGAGCGAGAGGCCGACCTCTTCGCTGATGACCTCGCCACCGGTGAGGATGGCGATGTCGGCCAGCATGGCCTTGCGGCGGTCACCGAAGCCCGGGGCCTTGACGGCGACGGACTTGAAGGTGCCCTTGAGCTTGTTGACGACGAGGGTCGAGAGAGCTTCGCCCTCGACGTCCTCGGCGATGATCAGCAGCGGCTTGCCGGCCTGGATGACCTTCTCCAGCAGCGGCAGCAGGTCCTTGATGGTCGAGACCTTGCCCGAGACCAGCAGGATGTACGGGTCGTCGAGGACGGCTTCCTGGCGGTCGGCGTCGGTGACGAAGTAACCCGAGATGTAGCCCTTGTCGAAGCGCATGCCCTCGGTGAGCTCGAGCTGCAGGCCGAAGGTGTTGGACTCCTCGACCGTGATGACGCCTTCCTTGCCGACCTTGTCCATCGCCTCGGCGATGAGCTCGCCGATCGAGGCGTCGCCGGCCGAGATACCGGCGGTGGCAGCGATCTGCTCCTTGGTCTCGACCTCCTTGGCGCTCTTCAGCAGCGACTCGGTGACGGCCTCGACGGCCTTCTCGATGCCGCGCTTCAGACCCAGCGGGTTGGCGCCGGCGGCGACGTTGCGCAGACCCTCACGGACGAGAGCCTGGGCGAGAACGGTGGCGGTGGTGGTGCCGTCGCCCGCGACATCGTCGGTCTTCTTGGCGACTTCCTTGACCAGCTCGGCGCCGATCTTCTCGTACGGGTCCTCCAGCTCGATCTCCTTGGCGATGGACACACCATCGTTGGTGATCGTGGGGGCGCCCCACTTCTTCTCCAGGACGACGTTGCGACCCTTGGGTCCCAACGTCACCTTGACGGCGTCGGCAAGGCTGTTGAGGCCCCGCTCGAGGCCGCGACGGGCCTCTTCGTCGAACGCAATTTGCTTGGCCATGGGTAAGTGATCCTCCGAAGGGGGTGACACTAGGTTCGTATGGCCGGAACTCGGTGCCCGCGACGGACGACCGGTGTGTCATTCGGTACCGGCCTCACCGTCCCGACCTGGCACTCACAGCTCGCGAGTGCCAACCTCGTTTTTAGCACTCGACCAGTGCGAGTGCAAGGCTGGATCAGGTGTCCCGGTCGGCTGCGTGGTCGGCCGCCGCGACGCTGACTACGTTGAGGACATGTCACTCGCCTCCAGGGAGTTCAGGTTCGGGGTCAACATGCTCGCGGCCGACACCGCGTCGTCGTGGCAGACGCGTGCCCGATCGGTCGAGGAACTCGGCTACGACGTCCTGCTCGTCCCCGACCACCTGGGCATCCCGAGCCCGTGGCCGGCACTGGCCGTCGCGGCCACCGCGACGCAACGCCTGCGCGTCGGCCCGTTCGTCCTCAACGCCGCGTTCACCAACCCCGCGCTGCTCGCCCGGGACGCCGCCACCGTCGACCGGTTGTCCGACGGCCGCGTGGAACTCGGACTGGGCACCGGCTACGCCCGGGAGGAGTTCGACGCAGCGGGGATCGAATACCGGTCCGCGGGCCGGCGCGTCGATCACCTGTCGGCGACCGCCGCCCGCGTGACAGAGCTGCTCGCCGACGAGGATCATCAGCCCCGACCCGTGCAGCCGAGGATTCCGCTCCTGCTCGCCGGCAACGGCGACCGCGTGCTGACGATGGCCGCCGAACACGCCGACATCGTCGGGTTCACCGCGGCCCGAACGGGACCCGACGGCGATCTGGAACCGCTGTCCGCCGGCGATTTCGACGAACGGGTGGGCTTCGCACGCGCCGCCGCCGGGGACCGCGCCGTCGAGGTGGAGTGGAACCTCCTGCTACAGATCGTCACCGTGACCGATGATCCGACGGCGGTGGCCGACGAGCTCATCGCGAAGCACGAACTGTCGATGAGCGCTCAGGAGTTCCTGGGCCTGCCGTCGGTGCTCATCGGATCGGTCTCCGACATCGCCGCCCGCCTCGTCGACCTCCGGGAGCGGACCGGGATCAGCTATCTCACCGTGCTCGAACCCGCGCTCGAGGGTTTCGCCCCGGTGATCGCGGAGCTGCACGCCGTCGACGCCGGAGGGCGGTGAGGCGGTCACGGTCATTCGCACCCCCGACGACCGACGTCCCGCAAGCCGCCGGTCGACTAGGGTCTACAACCGTGGAATTCCTGCTGATCATCATCGTGGCGCTGCTGGCGATCATCGCGGTGGTCGTCATCTTCAACTTCCTGGGCAATCGGCGGGCCCGGCAGGCCGAGCAGGACGCCCTGCGTGAGCGGACCTATCGCCCCGGCGATCCTTTCTCGTCTGCTGACGACGACTCCGTCTACGGCGACCCCCGCGATCTCAAACCCGGCGACCTCGTCGAACTGCGCGGTCAGACCTACGCGGTCCGGGGCACCCTGCGCCTGACGCAGGACGGCTACACCTGGACCGAGAACTTCCTCGACACCGGTGTCGGGTCCAAGGCCTGGGTCTCGGTCGAGGACGATCCCGACCTCGAGGTCGTGCTGTGGCACGAGGTACCCGGTGCCGCCGTCACCCCCGGCCCCGACACCGTGGAGCTCGAGGGGCGTCGATACCAGTCGGAGGAGGCGGGCTCGGCGCGTTTCACCTCCGCGGGGACCACCGGCGTCGCGACCTCGGGCCGGATGGCCTATCACGACTACCAGGCCGGCGACGACCGTCTGTCCTTCGAGGACTACGGCAGCGGCTGGGAATGCGCCCGCGGCGAACTGTTGTCCCGCGCGGACTACCGCATCTACCCCACCAACCCGGCTCCGGAAACACCCTGACGGCGGCCCCGACGCCCGCCCATCCACACGACGCCCTGAGCACGGAGACCCCACACCGCATGACCGAGAATTCCGAACATCCCGGCGACCCCGCCGCGCAACTCGCGGTGGCCTACGCCGACACCAGCGCGAGCCAGCTCGGCTTCTCGCTGAGCGCACCCTTGCAGGAGCCCCTGGCACAAGAGGATCGCGAGATCGACGGCATCAGGGTGTCGGTGCGGCTGCTCGGCGCGAGCCATCAGGTACTCGTCGAGGACGGGGTGCAGCGGATCTGCGAGACCGTCGCCTGCCTGCCGGAGGTGACCTCGGCACTGCCGGAGAGTTTCCAGGAGAGCGGTTACTACTTCAGTTCCCGTGTCGAACATGTCAATCCCGACCAGCTCGCCGCACTCGTCGAACAGCTGAGCGTTCGCGTCACCGAACAGCTGGCCACCGGACATCCGTGCGTGATGGGTCGCTTCCCGGGGGAGCCGCACGCCGTCACCGCGATCGTGTCGGAGTCCACCGATGACTCCATCAGCTGGCGCACCTGGCACACCTATCCCGAGGCCGCCGAGGTCGTGATCACCTCCAGCAGGATCGACCGCGGTCCGGTGGCCCGCCCATGACCGGGCAACCACCGCCCGGCGGCCCACCGGACCCGCGCCGCCGTCTGAACAAGACCCGCAACATCATCATCGGCGTGATCGTCGTGCTCACCATCTTCGCGCTGATCGGTGCTTGCACCGCGCGAGTTGCCCGTGGCGGCGGCATCGGGGGGTCGGCGCGCGACTACATCACGCAGAACTACGAGCGCGACACCTCCCTCGACGAGGGCGACGTCGACGCCTATGTCGCCAACGGGACCCCGGAGCAGGTGGCGGCCGAGATCCGCGACGCCGAACGTCCCAGCGACCAGCGGAGCGGCGCCACCGGCACGGGCAACATCGCCGGCACGCAGTTCCTCCAATACCCCGACTACCTCGTCGGCCTGTTCCCGCTGGCGGCCGGCGCCACCCGGGTGATGCTCAGCCGGGATTACCGGTCGGGGTATCACCACTACCACCCCTACGTCGGCGCGTTCTGGGTCCCGACCCCCCGCTACGCGGGTAGCGGCAGCGGAAACCGCGGCGGCGGGAGCGGTGGTGGCGGTAAATGATCGTCGTCCGTCCGGCACGTGCCATCGAATTCGTCCGACCAATCAACGGAGAAGACCATGCTCGCTGATATCGCTGAGAACGCCTACGCTGCAGGCGCTTACGCCGGTGTCGGCGTGATCCTGATGATCATCTCGTTCGGCATCCTCGACCTGCTCACGCCCGGGAAGCTCCGTTCGCAGCTGTGGACGGACCGCAACCGCAACGCCGGCATCCTGGTGGGTTCCAACATGCTCGCCGTCGCCGTGATCGTCACCGCCGCCATCGTCGCGAGCGAGGGACGACTGCTCGAGGGGCTCACCTACACCGCGGTGTACTCGGCGATCGGCCTGGTCGTGATGGCGGTGACCTTCCTCGTCATCGACCTGCTGACCCCCGGCAATCTCGGCGAGTTGCTGGTCCACCCGGAGAGCCACCCGGCGGTGTGGGTGCAGGGCGTCGCACACATCGGGGTGTCGATCATCGTGGCCGCCTCCATCCTGTGACCGGGTTCCCGCACTCCCCCGCTTGTCCGTGACCGGTCACGACTCCGCTGCCGCCGACGCCGAACCGGTGACGACCGAACCCGTTCCGGACGCGCTGGCGATGCGACCGCGATTCGCCCGCGCCGGACTGCTGGCCGTCGTCTTCGTCTGCGCCGCCTGCGGGTTGGTGTACGAGCTCGCGCTGGTCTCGCTCGGCTCGTTCCTGATCGGCAACACCGCGACGCAGGCGTCGATCGTCCTCGCGGTCATGGTCTTCGCGATGGGCATCGGGTCACTCGCCGCGAAACCGCTCCAGCCACAATCGGTCACGGCCTTCGCGGTCATCGAACTGCTGCTCGCCCTCATCGGCGGACTGTCGGTGATGGCGCTCTACGCGGCGTTCGCCTACCTGGAGTTGTACACGCCCGCCCTCGTCCTGGTGGCCTTCGTGCTCGGCATCCTGATCGGTGCCGAGATCCCGCTGCTGATGGTTCTGCTGCAACGGATTCGACGCCAGGAGGCGGGTTCGGCGGTCGCCGACATGTTCGCGGTCGACTACATCGGCGCCCTCATCGGCGGCCTGTGCTTCCCGTTCCTGTTGCTGCCGTTCTTCGGCCAATTGCGGGGTGCTCTGGTGGTCGGGCTGGTCAACGCCGCGGCCGGCTGCTTCCTCGTCTTCGTCATCTTCCGCAAGTCGTTGTCGCGCACCCAGATGGGTGTCCTCTCCGCGTCGGCCGTCGCCGTCGTCGCCGTCCTGATCGCCGGCATGCTGCTGTCCGGCCGCTTCGAGATCACCGCACGCCAAGCGCTGTACCGCGATCCCATCGTCGCCGCCGAACGTAGTGCGTACCAGGACATCGTCATCACCGAGAACCGTTTCGGCGCAACGGCCGACACCCGCCTGTACCTGAACGGCGACCTGCAGTTCTCCTCGGTCGACGAGCATCGCTACCACGAGACGCTGGTGCATCCGGCGATGTCCGGGAACCACGACTCCGTGCTGATCCTCGGCGGCGGTGACGGACTCGCGCTCCGCGAGGTGCTCACCTACCCCGACGCCCGCGACGTCACGCTCGTCGAACTCGACCCGGAGATGATCCGACTCGCCCGGACCGACGAGCGTCTCACCACCTTGAACCGGGGATCGATGACCGACCCCCGAGCCGAGGTGATCGCCGCCGACGCCTTCTCCTGGCTGCGCGGCACCGACCGCCGGTTCGACGTCATCATCGTCGACATGCCCGACCCCGACGACTCGGCCACCGCGAAGCTGTACTCCACCGAGTTCTACGCGATGGTCCGGGCGCATCTCGCCGAGGCGGGCCGCACCGTGGTCCAGGCCGGGTCCCCGTACTTCGCGCCGAAGTCGTTCTGGTGCGTGGCCTCGACCATGCGCGCGGCCGGACTGGACCCGACCCCGTACCACGTCGACGTACCGGCCTTCGGCGACTGGGGATTCCACCTGGCCGGCGCCGGGGGCAGGGTGACCCCGACCGTGGCGGCACCCGGACCCCTCCGGTTCCTCAGTCCTGAACAGTTGGCAGCAGCAACGGTTTTCCCACTGGATCGGCAGCGACTGGATCTGCCGCCGTCGACCCTCATGGACCCGCGTATTCTCCGGTACGCACAGGGCGAGTGGGCGACCTACTGACGCCGGAACGTCTCCACGCGCAGATACTCCAGGTGATCCCACAGGTCGCGCTCACGATCGGGGTCACGACTGTCCGCGGATGACTCCGACACCCGTCCGCGATCGATGTAGGCACCGGTGTCCGCCTGCGGTACAACGAGAATCGTTTCGGCGAGGCGTCGACCGGCCGTCGGCACCCGATCGAACGGGCCGACCAGGGTCAGACCCGGCAGGACCCATCTGTTCGCGAGACGCTGCGGTGCGCTCGCCGCCCGGGCCAGGTCCGTACCGGGCACGTAACCCGGTACGAGACGATCTCGACGCCGTCGGGGAGCCGGCGTGCCCACTCGTGGACGAGATGGATGGCCGCCAGTTTGCTGGTCGAGTACGCGGTGCGGCCGGCGGCCGGACTCGAACGCCCGAACGCACCCGGGCGGGACATGCGTGCCGGGCTCGTCCACCGCGGCGCGGGTACCATCCCGAGGTTGTGCCGGAGATCGCCGAAGTGCGTGTCGCTCACCGTGATGGTGATCCGGGAGCCACGGGTCAGATGTCGGACGAGCTCACCGATCAGCAGGTGGTTCGCGAGTACGTTGACCGCGAAGGTCGCCTCCAGTCCGTCGGCGGTGACGTGCTCGTCGTCGAGGTACTGGATGCCCGCGTTGCCCGCCAGCCCGCGCAGCGGCGGCAACGTCGCGTCGTCGAGCATCTGCCGGATCTCCGCCGCCGCCCTCATCGTCCCGGCGGTGTCGGCGAGATCGGTGTCGACGGCGATGACGCGCCCGGCGCCCTCGCCGAAGCCGTCGACGAATCCCGCGGGTCCGCCGCCGCGAGCGAGTACCACGAGATGACATGACCGGTCCGTCGACACGATGGACCGGGCGGCGACCAGACCGAGCCCGCGGGTGGCTCCCGTCATGACCAGCGTCCAGTCCGGATTCGGGGTGAGTGGTCGAGTCATAGCGGCTCCCGCCGTTTGAGTTGACGTTGTCAACACAAGAAGACGCCATTCGGTTGACGATGTCAACTGTAGGGTCGGGTGATGACCACGAGAGCGGAGAGCGCGGCACACACCAGGCAGGCACTACTGGCCGCGGCGTCGGCACTTCTCGACCACGGCGGGCCGGAGGCGGTGACCCTACGCGAAGTCGGCAGTGGCGCCGGGGTTTCCCGCTCGGCCGCCTACCGCCACTTCATCGGGAAAGAGGAGTTGCTGGCGGCCCTCGCCACCGACGCATGGGCGGTCGTCGCGGACGGTCTCGACGCCATCGCCGCCGACCCGAAACCGTCGCCCGAGGATGCCGTCCGATCGGCCCTGCACGCGCTGTCCGACCTCGGCGTGCACCGGCCACACCTGTACCGGCTCATGTTCGCAACCCCGGCAGGCGCGCCGGCGATCCCCGCAGCGGCACGCGCTCAGGACGGCCTGGTGTCCCTCGTGAGTCGCATCGTCGGTGCCGATGCCGCGCGACACCACGCAGCGCTGCTCTTCGCGGCGGCCCACGGCCTCACCGACCTCGACACCCACGGCCATCTGCCGCCCGACAAGTGGCACGCCGACCGGCACACCCTCATCGACCTCGCCGTGTCGTCGTTGCCGCACACCACGGACGCCGATCGGGGCATCGATGTCTAGCGGCGTGACCATCGCTCTCGTTCTCCTCGGCGTGCTCGCGTGCGTCGGCGCAGTCGCGCTGATCCGCACCCGTCGCGTCGTGCGGACCCCGGCCGAGCGGGCAGTTCATCTGGCCCTGCACACCGCTTCGCTCGCCGCCCGCTCACTGCGCACCGGACTGTCGGCGGAGTCGGCTCGCGAAGCACTGCCGCACCTGCACACCCTGACCGGCGCCGAAGCGGTCGCACTGTACGACGGCGAACCGAGCCGCCTGGCCCACGAGCCGGACGGCGAGGCCATCTGGGACGTCGAGATGCTCGGTCACGCCGACCGTGCGGCGTCGTCCGCGCTGGGTGACCTCCGGCGCGTCCTGCTCACCGACCCCAGCGGCGCCGAGTCGCCCGTGCGCGCGCTGGTGGCCCAGCCGCTCCTCGCCGACGACGTCGGAGTCGGGGTCCTCGTGGTCGCCACCACGCGACGCCCCGGACCCGGGATGCTCGGCGCCATCGCCGAAGTCGCGCGGTACGCGTCGAGCCAGATCGAACTCGCCGACCTCGACGCCTCTCGCGCACGGCTCAACCGCGCCGAGGTCCTCGCCCTGCGCGCGCAGATCAGTCCGCACTTCATCTACAACGCGCTCAACACCATCGCCTCGTTCGTGCGGACCGACCCCGACCGGGCGCGCGATCTCGTCCTCGACTTCGCCGACTTCACCCGGTACTCCTTCCGGGCCGCCGGCGAATACACCGTGCTGGCCGACGAGCTGCGGAACATCGACCGCTACCTCACCCTCGAACGCGCCCGTTTCGGCAATGCCCTGGACGTCAAACTGCATGTCGCACCGGAGGTCCTGAACGTCGTCGTGCCGTTCCTCGCGTTGCAGCCGCTCGTCGAGAACGCCGTCCGGCACGGCCTGGCGTCGAAGGGCGGCGGGACCATCACCATCGTCGCGGCCGACGAGGGCACCGACTGTGTCATCACGGTCGAGGACGACGGCGTGGGCATGGAACCGGAGCTCCTGCGCAGCGGCGCTCTCGACGCCCTCGACCACAGCGAGGGTGCCCACGTTGGCCTGACCAACGTCGACCACCGGCTCCGCGCCGCGTTCGGCAACGACTACGGACTCGTCGTCGAGACGGCGGTCGGCGCCGGCACCAAGGTGGGGATGCGTGTCCCGAAGTTCCGCGCGGGCATCCGGGCGTGAAACGCAACGCCCGAGTTCCGGCGGTGCCCGAACTCCCAGGCGGTAAACTGCGGGCTGTCGTCGAGGCGGGAGGTGTTCCATGACCGCACTGGTGGTACTCGCGGTCGACGACGAACCACCCGCGCTCGACGAGCTCGGCTACCTGTTGAACCGGCAGGACGACGTCGCCGAGGTCCGCTCCGCGTCCGACGCCACCGGCGCCCTGCGCGAACTCAACGAGCACCGCATCGACGCGATCTTCCTCGACATCAACATGCCCGGCCTCTCGGGACTCGAACTCGCCGGCGTCCTCGCGAAATACGCCTCGCCCCCGGCGATCGTGTTCGTCACCGCCCACGACGACCGGGCCGTCGACGCCTTCGAGGTCGGAGCGGTCGACTACCTGCTCAAACCCCTACGCGAACAACGTCTCACCCAGGCGGTCGACCGGGTCCGCGCGAGCCTCGACAGTCGAGAGCGTGCACCCGAGCCCGCGCAACCGACCGTTCGACCGGAGCGCCGCGCCGCATCGGACGAGGTCATCCCGGTGGAGATGAGCGGCGTGACCTCGCTCGTCCGGCGCGATTCGATCTCCTGGGTCGAGGCCGTCGGCGACTACGCCCGACTGCACGCCGACTCGGGCGCACATCTCGTCCGCATCCCGTTGTCGACGCTCGAATCCCGCTGGCAGGAGACCGGATTCGCCCGGGTACACCGGTCCTACCTCGTCGCGCTGCCGATGGTCACCGGATTGCGGACGGTCGGCGGCGGCACGGTGGTGTGCGTCCGCGCGAACGGCGCATCCGAGGCTGTGGAGCTGCCCGTGAGCCGCCGACAGGTCCGCGAACTCAAGGACCGCCTCATCCGGGACCCGCTGCGCCAGTACCGTTCCCCCACCGCACGGGACGATGGCTGAGCACCCGCCTCAGCGCGAACGGGTGGTGCTCGCCTCCCGCCGCGGGGCGCGAATGGTCCGCACCCGCGTCGAGGTCCAGGAACAGACCGAGGTCGGCGACGCGCTCGTCCGCGGTCTCATGCGCGCCCAACTCGGTCTCGGCCTCCGGCTCGGGGGTGCCCTGCTCACCGTTGCTGCCGCCATACCCGTTGCCGCCTGGGCGTTTCCGGGGATCGCCGACGCCGACGTCTTCGGGATTCGACTCATCTGGCTGATGCTGGGAGTGCTCGCCTTCCCACTCCTGTATCTGACCGGACGGCTCTACGTCCATCTCGCCGAGCAGGCCGAACGCGACTTCATGGGCCTCGTGGATGACGATCTGTCCGACGCGCCCGAACCGGGTCCGCCGTGACGACCGACGTCCACGTCCTCACCGCGATCGGCCTGTTCGCCGCGGCCATCGCCACGATCGCGGTCGGCGCGTGGGGTGGGCGTTTCTCACGGACCACGTCGGACTTCCTGGTGGCGTCCCGGTCGGTCGGCTCACGCTGGAACGCCGCCGCGGTGTCCGGTGAATACCTGTCGGCAGCATCGTTTCTCGGCGTGGCGGGCCTCATCGCGAAGTACGGCGCCGACGCACTTTGGTACCCCGTCGGGTTCACCGCCGGCTACCTGGGCCTGTTGCTGTTCGTCGCCGCGCCCCTGCGTCGTTCCGGGGCCTACACGGTGCCCGACTTCGCCGAGTTCCGCCTCGCCTCGCCGGCGGCACGGAAGACCGCGATGCTCGTCGTGGTCGTCGTCTGCGTGCTGTACCTGATCCCGCAGTTCCAGGGCGCTGGACTCACCCTCAACATCCTTCTCGGCGCACCGGTGTGGGCAGGCGTGGTCGGCGTCGGACTGATCGTGATCGTGAACGTGGTGGGCGGCGGCATGCGGTCGATCACCTTCGTGCAGGCCTTCCAGTACTGGCTCAAGCTGACCGCGATCGCGGTTCCCGCGCTCGTCCTGATCGGCGTCTTCGCCCAGGACCCCACGCCCGTCGGCGAAACCGCGCCGCCGCGCATCACCACCGCGACGACCGTCGACGTGACCACCGACGTCTCGGTCACCGTCGCCGAGACCACCGGCGTGCGGGTCACGGGGACGCTGGACGGGGTCGTCGTCGACGACGCGCCGGTGGACACCACCGGACCCCACGTCATCTCCGCGGGCTCGACGATCTTCCTCGACGCCGGTGCGGCCACCCCGGTCGTCGCGGGCGCGCCGGCACAGAACGCGGACTGGATCGCCCCCGGCGGGGGCTTCGGCGGCAGTCACCCGCTGTACCAGGTGCTGTCGCTCATCATCGCGATGTTCCTCGGCGTGATGGGTCTGCCCCACGTGCTGGTGCGCTTCTACACCAACCCCGACGGGCGATCGGCGCGGCGAACCGCGCTGGCCGTCATCGCACTGCTGTCGTTGTTCTACCTGTTCCCCATCCTGCTGGGGGTGTTCGCACGGCTCTATGTCCCCGAACTGCTGATCACCGGCACCGCCGACGCCGCGGTCCTGTTGCTGCCGAGCGCGGCGGTCGGCGGGATCGCCGGTCAGATCCTGGCCGCGCTCGTCGCCGCCGGGGCGATCGCCGCCTTCCTCGCCACGTCGTCGGGACTGCTGGTGTCGGTCGCCGGGGCGCTCGCCACCGACCTGCTGCGCGGCCGGGTGCGCGACTTCCGGGTGGCCGCGGTCATCGGCGGACTGATCCCGATCGGCTTGTCGCTGGCCGCCGCGTCCCTGGAACTGTCCCGGACCGTCGGGTTGGTGTTCGCCGTCGCCGCGTCGACGCTGTGCCCGCTGCTGGTCCTCGGGATCTGGTGGCGTGGACTCACGGCCGTCGGCGCGATCGCCGGACTCGTCGTCGGCGGCGCGTCGTCGGGGTCGGCGACGATGCTGGCGATCGCCGGGGTCGTCGACGACGACGTGCTGGGCGGGTGGCTTGCGGTCGTGATCGGCTACCCGGCCGCCGTGACGGTCCCACTCGCGTTCGGCACGATGGTGCTGGTCAGCAAGGCAACCCGGGGACGGGTACCCGTCGACCTCGCACGGACCTTTGCCCGGATGCACGTCCCGGAACGAGTCGGGATGGGGCTCGATCGCACCCCGGGACGGGCCCCGGACGAGCGGACGACCTGACCGTTCGGACAGGTGACCGTTCGCCGTTCGTCGGATCTCACCGACCGTCCGGCGCACGGACGGCGGGTTTCGGCGTGTGACCCAGGCCACCCGATTGTCTGTGATCTGCACCTCATTCAGGCTGAGTTCCGTAGAGCCATCACACATGTGGCCACGTCACCCTGGGAGGAAACGTGTCGACCGTCGACCAACCACCACCGGCGCCACACGCGCCGACCGGCGAAAAGTTCATCGAGATGCAGGCCAGTCCGGAGTTCCAGGAGCTGCGGCGGACGCTGCGGAAGTTCGTCTTCCCGCTGACCGCGTTCTTCCTGATCTGGTACGCCCTCTACGTGCTGCTCGGCGCCTTCGCCCATGACTTCATGGCGACCCAGGTCTGGGGCAACATCAACCTCGGCCTGATCCTCGGTCTGTTGCAGTTCGTCAGCACCTTCGTCATCACCGGCATGTACGTACGCTTCGCCAATCGCAATCTCGACCCGAAGGCCGAGGCGATCCGCAACGAGATGGAAGGCGGGCCCGCACTGTGAACACCACTGCCGTACCCACCACCGACGTGACCGTCCTCGCGGCGACCGTCGGCAGCCCGGCCGCCAACATCGCCATCTTCGCCGCGTTCGTCGCGGTCACGATGTTCGTGGTCATCAAGGCCAGCAAGAACAACAGCACCGCCGCCGACTTCTTCACCGGCGGCCGCGGCTTCTCCGGACCGCAGAACGGCGTCGCCATTGCCGGCGACTACCTGTCGGCGGCCAGCTTCCTCGGTATCGCGGGCGCCATCGCGGTCTACGGCTACGACGGCTTCCTCTACTCCATCGGCTTCCTCGTCGCGTGGCTGGTCGCGCTGCTGCTCGTGGCGGAATTGCTGCGCAACACCGGCAAGTTCACGATGGCCGACGTCCTCAGCTTCCGTCTCAAGCAACGCCCGGTGCGTCTGGCCGCGGCGATCTCCACCCTCGCGGTGTCGCTGTTCTACCTGCTCGCCCAGATGGCCGGCGCCGGCGGCCTGGTCGCGTTGCTCCTCGACATCGAGGGGCGCCTCGGCCAGTCCATCGTCATCGCCGTCGTCGGTGCGCTGATGATCGTCTACGTGCTCATCGGCGGCATGAAGGGCACCACCTGGGTGCAGATCATCAAGGCCGTCCTGCTCATCGCGGGCGCCGGCATCATGACCGTCATCGTGCTGGCCAAGTTCGGCATGAACCTGTCGTCGATCCTCGGTGCGGCGCAGGACGCGGTGACCGACTCGACCAGCGAAAAGGTCGCCGCGCGTGACGTTCTCGCTCCCGGCGCCCAGTACGGCGGGTCACTGACGAGCCAGATCAACTTCATCTCGCTCGCCATCGCGCTCGTCCTCGGCACCGCGGGCCTCCCGCACGTGCTGATGCGGTTCTACACCGTGCCGACCGCGAAAGAGGCTCGCAAGTCGGTGGTCTGGGCCATCGCCCTCATCGGCGCCTTCTACCTGTTCACCCTGGTCCTCGGTTACGGAGCGGCCGCCCTGGTCGGACCGGACAAGATCCTCGACGCCGCCGGCGGACAGAACTCGGCCGCACCGTTGCTCGCGTTCGAACTCGGTGGCGTGGTCCTGCTGGGCATCATCTCGGCGGTCGCCTTCGCGACGATCCTCGCCGTGGTCGCCGGCCTCGCCATCACCGCGTCGGCGTCGTTCGCCCACGACATCTATGCCTCGGTGATCAAGCGCAACAAGGCGAGTGAGGCCGACCAGGTCCGCGTCTCGCGATACACCGTCGTGGTCCTCGGCATCGTCAGCATCGTGCTCGGCATCCTCGCCAACGGCCAGAACATCGCCTTCCTGGTGGCGCTGGCCTTCGCGATCGCCGCGGCGGCGAACCTGCCGACGATCGTCTACTCGCTCTACTGGAAGCGGTTCAACACCCGCGGCGCCCTGTGGAGCATGTACGGCGGCCTGATCTCGACGATCGTGCTGATCGTCTTCTCCCCCGCCGTCTCCGGGTCGTCGACCGCCATGATCTCCGGCGCCGACTTCGCCTGGTTCCCGCTGGCCAACCCGGGCATCATCTCGATCCCGCTGGCCTTCGTCCTCGGCATCGTCGGCACGCTGACCAGCCCGTCGGACAACGGCACCCCGGAACGCAACGCCGAGATGGAGGTTCGCTCCCTCACCGGCATCGGGGCCGAGAAGGCCGTGCAGCACTAGGTCATTCGCAAACCCACCCCTGTTCCGTGAACCCACTGCCTTGCAAGGCGGTGGGTGTGCGGAACAGGGGTGGATTTGTGGGGGCACGCTCAGCTATCCGGGCGAAGTGCCGCCACACTCACCGGTGAGCTGAGATCACCGGGATCGCCGAAGCATGTGACCAGCACGGCTCCCGGAACGGGTACGACGCCACCCAACGTCTGCCCGCACGGCGACGGTACGGACGCGATCGAACCGCCCGGGTGGATCGTCGTCAGGTCGTACCGCCCCTGGTTCTCGAGAGGTCGCTTCAGTTGGGCCGTCACCACGGAGTCGTGCAGAAGAACCCAGCTCTGCGACTCCGGGATCGGATCGCGTGGCCAGTCGGTACCTTTCGGGATCGTGACGCGGGTCGACGAGCGAGAATCCAGATGTCCGATGACTACCGCCCCGGGCTGGTCGAAGTACATACCCCAGGACGGCTGCGCGTTCACATGGATCCCCGTCATCCGGCGCCCTCGAGCATCTGAACCCCACCACCATCTGTCCACCGGCTCGTGTCCGCCGTTCGCTATGGAGACCACCAATGCCCGGGGGACGTCATCGAGGTCCCACAGGTGAGCCACGAACTCGGAGTCGCCTGTCTCGCCGACGCTGACGTCGAACCGCTCGTCCGCCGCCGTGATTGCGATGCGATGGGTCCGATCCGCTCCGGTCAGGGCGTCGAAGACAACGACCTTCACATGACCCCTGTCAGGAGTCACATAGACCACATGATGACCGGCAGCGAAGACCGAGCGCGGATGCGGGTTCGGTTCATCACGTCCGGTCGGCGGCGACACACGTCGCTGCCATCTGACCTCTCCGCTCCGAGGTTCGAGAACTGCCATCTCGCCGTCACGGATCACAGCCACTGGCTGATCGACGCGTCCGGCGCGTGGTACGTCGGAAATCAGAATCCACGGCGAATCGTTGGTCCAGAGGACCTGTCCTGTCATCGCATCGATCCCGGTCGTGAAATACCCCACCCGCCCTGCGCGGGCGTAGTCACAACCGACCACGACCACTGAATCGGTTCCCGTTCCGGTACTGGTGACGCGATCGAACCCTCGCTCAGCGCAATTCGCCGCTCCGACGCCATCGGGAGTGAGGCTCCACCGTGGTCGGCCCGTCGTGCCGTCGTAGGCGACCAGGATGTCATCGACGACTGCGGCGAAGCCCGGGCCGGCCGGGGTGATCGACCAGGGATCGACATCATCCACTCGGTAGGCTGGTTCCCCGGTGACCGAAGGCGGCACTTCGGGAATCCGAATGGCGTCGGCCCCCGTCGCTCCACTGCGCTCGAACGGCATGAGACCGATCGCCAGTGTCACGACGAGAGCGACAACGGCGATTGCGCCGACCTCTCTTAGAGACAATCGATCTCGTCGAAACGTCGCCGCGACCGCGGCGACGAGCAGGCACGCCCACGCCGCCAGGACCGTTCGTACCACGTCATGTCCGCCCGGGCCTCCCGTCAGCGCCGCGATGGTATCGACCGCCTCGGATCGGACCGAATAGGCGAGGCAGACCCCCGAGACCAGGGCCGACCCGATTGCCGGACCGCGACCGACGAAGCTGAGCAGTACGACACCAATCACGAGCGACAACCCGAGTGATACTCCGAGCACGAGTGTTGTTGCGGCCCATTGTGGTCCGGTCCAGAATCCGTCAGACACCCGACCCGACGGAGCCCGTTGAACAAACGCCAGCCCGGAGAGGACGATTCCGGCAACCGCGGAAACAGTAGTCACGTAGCCGGCGAAGCGGGATGCGGCGGACGACCTTCGATAACTTCCGCCCACCGTGACGCCACAATGTCCGGCGCTGATCGTCTCGGACTCTTGCGCCATCCCATGACCGTTCATCCCACCCCCGTCGACTGAACTCATTCGGTGCTGCCGGGCAGACTATCGGAGTTCGGCATCTCGGTCAGTCGCGCGTCCCCAGGCCGACCAACACTCCCGCGGCGCAGTTTCCGTCGTGCTTATAGGATCCAATAAGCGCGACGGAAACGTCACCGCGGGAACGAATTACGTATCTCAGGCGTCCTGAATCCGCGCGAACGGCCGGGCCGCCTCGAGTTCGAAGGCCAACTCGAGGAGGGTGCGTTCCTGGCCGAGGTCGGCCGCGAAGTGGATGCCCACGGGCATGCCCGATTCCGTCTGTCCCAGCGGCAGACTGATCGCCGGGGTGCCCGCGGTGTTGTTGGCCGGGGTGAAGGCGATGAACCGGGTCAGCCGGCCCATCGCCTCGTCGAAGTCGAGTGCGGGATCGAGGTATCCGATCTCCGGGGTCGCGTGGACGACGGTCGGGTTGAGGACCACGTCGAAGGTGTCGTGCAGTCCGCGGATCGCGGCCGTGGACCTCCGCAGCCCGCGGACCGCCCCGGGCAGCCGGTAGAAGTGCCGGAGCGCGCCGCGCGAGAGCCCACGGGTGAACGAGTCCACCTGGGAACGGTCGAAGCCCTTGTCGACCACCCGTTTTCCGAATCGGTCCAGCGCCAGTGCGAGCAGTGACCAGTAGTCGATGAAGTCCCGGACGTAGTCCCGGTCCACCGGCAGCGGCACCATCTCGGTGCGATGTCCGAGGGACTCGACCAGCTCGGCGGCCTCGGTGACACACCGTTGTGTGTCCCGGTCGAGCAGCGAGCCGGTCAGCGGCTCGGTGATCAGCGCGATCTTGAGCCGTTTGGTCCCCGGCCCCTCGACCAGCCCGACCGGCGGCATCCCGGGCGCGGGCCGGAAACCCTGTGTGTCGGCGAGGAATCGGGCGGTGTCGCGCACCGATCGGCTGACGATCCCGTTCGACACGAGGTCAATCGGCGCGTCCCGTGTCTCTTTCGACGCCTCGACGCGCCCGCGACTCGGCTTCAGTCCGACCAGCCCACAGATGGCGGCGGGGATGCGAATCGATCCGCCACCGTCGTTGGCGTGGGCGATCGGCAGTGCACCGGCCGCGACGAGCGCCGCGGAACCACCGGACGAGCCGCCCGACGAGTAGTCGGTGTCCCACGGGTTGCGGGTCGGCTCGCGGTCGACGAACTCCGTCGTCGAGGTCAGCCCGAAGGCCGGCATCGTCGACGCGCCGACCACATTGACGCCGCTCGCCAGGAACTGATTGGTGAACGCCTCGTTGGCCTTCGCCGGTCGTTGGGGCACCGCAGCCGAACCGTGACAGGTCGGCAGCCCCGCGAGGTCGGTGTTGTTCTTGATGATCGACGGCACCCCGATGAACGATCCCAGCGGGAAGTCGTTGTCGACCGCGCGTTTGCGCGCACGCTCGCGATCGTCGAAGGCGATGGCGTTGAGGTGCGGGTTGACGGCATCGATCCGCGCGATCGCGGCCTCGACCGCCTCGGAAGCGGAGATCTCTCCGGATGCGATGGCCTGGGCGACGCCGACCGCGTCGTGCTCGCCGAGTGCGTCGTCGGTGAACGCGTGAACGTGTTTCATTCCCGGGACCCTATCGTCTCGGCCTACCTTCTCGGCGCAGCTCCGATCATCGACAAGACGTCATCGACCAGGCCGGCGGCATGATCGGCGTCGAGCTCGAGTCCGAAGACCGCATGGTGATACAGCGGGGCGATCACGTGGTCGAGCACCTGTCGGACCGACGGCGTGGGTTCGCCGCGGTCCCACGCCCGCGCGATCATCTGTTCGGCGTGCCCACGCCGGATCTCCCAGCAGGGGCAGACCTCGACGATGTCCTCGCGCGCGGCGACCATGGCCCGAAGGTAGGCGCGGCGCTTCGGGCGTGCGATGTCGGCGGCGATGATCTGCGCCCACTCGGACAGGTCCTCGGCGAGAGTGCCGGTGTCGGGCAGGGGTTCGCCCTGCGTCAACGCCGCAACGGCGACCTCCCCGAGAAGCGCGTCGATCGTTCCCCAGCGTCGATAGATGCTGGTCGGATTCACCCCGGCGAGTTCGGCGACCTCGGGGATCGTCATCGTCTCGCGGCGTCCGGCCCCGACGAGCTGACCGACTGCCGTGTAGACCGCCGATTGCACGCGCGCGCTACGACCACCTGGACGACGGGTCGGCGAGGCGGGAGCACCAGAAATCGGGCTGTCGGGGGTGCGGGCCGTCGTCATGGAAGCCATTATTGCAAAGCTGATTGCTTTTGGAACGCAGTCCGGGCTAGTTTCTGAATGCAAACCTGTTTGCTTTAAGGAGACCTCGTGGCGCCACTGCACCCACATCGCGCGTTCTGGCTGATCGCGGCGACGTTCATGATGGTCCTGTTCGCGTCCGCGGCACCGTCGCCGCTGTACCCCGTGTATCAGGAACTGTGGGGATTCTCCGCGCTCACACTGACGCTCGTGTTCGCGGTGTACGTGGTGACCATGCTGGTGAGCCTCCTGACGGTCGGGTCTCTGTCCGATCATGTCGGCCGGCGGCCTGTCCTCGCCGTCGCGCTCGTCCTGCTCATCGCGAGCATGGTGCTGTTCGTCGTAGCCGAGGACGTCGGCACCCTACTCGCCGCGCGCGCCCTGCAAGGCCTGGCCACCGGCGCGGCGATGGGCACCTTGACCGCGACGACGGTCGATCTGCAGCCCTCGGCCCGTGCCGGATCGACGATCGTCGGCGCAGCCCCGGCGGTCGGCCTGGCGAGCGGCGTCGCCGTGGCCGGGGTGCTCGTCGAGTACGCACCCGCACCCCGCGTGCTGATCTACGAGATCATCCTCGGCCTGTTCGCCGCACTGCTGATCGCACTTCTCGTCGTCCCGGAGACCCGCGAGCGAATCGGCTTCGATTCTCGACGGCACCTGGCCGGCACGCTCGCGCCGCAGGTGCGCGTGCCTCGCGAGGTCCGCACGGTGTTCCTGGCGTCAGTTCCCGCGCTCGTCGCCACCTGGTCGCTCGGCGGCCTGTATCTCTCGCTCGGGTCGTCGGTGGTCTCCCGTGTGTTCGGTGTGGGCAACCACGGCGCGGCGGGCGCGATCCTGTTCGTCTTCTTCGCCTGCGCGGCCGTCACGTCCCTGTTCATCACCGATCGCTCGTCGACGATCAAGGCTGCGTACGGATTTCCCGCACTCGCCGCCGGCGTGGTGATCTCACTGGCCGGGGTCCTCATCGAATCCCTGCCCTTCTACATCGTCGGTTCGATCGTGGCCGGCTCGGGCTGGGCCGCCACCTTCCTCTCCGCGATGGACAACATCACCGCCGCGACACCTCCCGCGATGCGCGGTCAGGTCTTCTCGTCGGTGTTCGTGGCGAGCTACCTCGCATTCAGCGTCCCGGCCGTGATCGCCGGGATCGTCGTCTCGCACATCGGTTTGCGCGACACCATCATCGGCTACGTCGGTTACGTTCTCGCGATGGTGATGATTGCGGCGGTATTCGCGGTGACAGTGCGCCGCCGGGCAGCATCCGCAGCCCGGAACGCAGTCGAAGTCTCTCCGTCGCAACCGGAACCGGCATGCAGGGGCTGAGTCACCCGCCGACGGGCGGTCGCCATCCCACCATCCGCGTGGCCAGCTCCGCGTAGAAGCCCCCCATCTCCTCGGGCGAGAGTGACCCCCCGTCGCGATACCAGCGCGCGACATCGATCCCCATGGACAGCATCGCGTTGGTGGTGGCGAGCGAGTCAGCGACATCGAAGTCCCCGCATGCGATCCCGGCTTCGATGATCTCGCGCACCCGTCTGGTGATCTCGCGACGCATGGCCATCACCGTGTCCAGATGGTCGGGCGCGAGGGCGTTGAGTTCGTAGTTCACCACCCGACCCCCCACGTGCTCGCGCGCGTGGTGCTCGGTGAAGGCGTGGAAGATCGCCCGCAGCCGGTCGCCGGGGGACGCCGACGGATCGTCGGCGTCGTCGATCGCCGCGAGAATCGCGCGATGCCCGGCGTCGGAGATCTCGAACAGCAGCTCCTCCTTGGAGCGGAAGTGCACGTAGACCGCCGCCGAACTCATCTGCGCGCCGTTGGCGATGTCTCTCGTGGTCGTCCCGTTGAACCCCTTGGCGGCGAACGCCTCGACGGCGGCGCGCAGGAGCCGGGCCCGGGCGGCCACGGGCCGGACTTCGGGCGTCGGATCGGCAGACGGGCCCACGGTCACCTTCTCGGAACGGTCGGACTGGTCATCGCGACGAGCCCGTGATTGACAGCATCCAGCCCGCGCGGCATAGTGCAACCTATCACTAAGCAAGCGCTTAGTCATTCGTGGCTCGGTTGGGTTTCCCCAGCTTGGGTGCACACGGCAGAGGTCCCCAGTTCGACCACACCGCCCGGGGTACGGACACCCTCGACAGGAGTAGAGAAGAACCCATGCAGCTGAAATTCAGTCCTGAAGAAGAGGCCTTCCGCGAGGAGTTGCGCAGCATCTTCGCCAAGGTCCCCGAAGACGTCCGCAAGCGGTGCGAAGAGGGCAAGCTCCAGTACCCCGAGGACCTCGTCACCACGACGCGCATCCTCAACGAGCACGGTGTGGCCACCCCCAGCTGGCCGGTGGAGCACGGCGGCAAGGACTGGACCCCGATCCAGCATCACATCTACCGCGAGGAGATGAGCCTCGCGTTCGTCCCCGACATGCTGCCGTTCAACGTCGGCATGATCGGCCCGGTCATCGCCCAGTTCGGTTCCGACGAGATGAAGGAACGCTTCCTGGCCAAGACCGCCAACCTCGACATCTGGTGGTGCCAGGGCTTCTCCGAGCCAGAGGCCGGCTCCGACCTCGCCTCGCTGAAGACCCGCGCGGTCCGCGACGGCGACGACTACGTGATCAACGGACAGAAGACCTGGACCACACTCGGACAGTTCGCCGACTGGATCTTCTGCCTCGCGCGTACCAACCCCGATGTCAAGAAGCAGGCCGGCATCAGCATGTTCCTGTTCCCGATGGACACGCCGGGCGTCGAGATCCGCCCGATCCAGCTCATCGACGGCAGCTACGAGGTCAACGAGGTCTTCTTCAACGACGTCCGCGTGCCCGCCGAGAACATGGTCGGCGAGGAGAACAGCGGCTGGACCCAGGCGAAGTTCCTGCTCGGCAACGAGCGCAACGGCATCGCCCGCGTCGGTTACACCAAGGCCAAGCTCGCCCGCGCCAAGGAACTCGCCAAGCAGACCCGGACCGCCAAGGGCACCCTCCTCGACGATCCGCTGTTCGCCGCCCGCCTGGCCGAGGTCGAGAACGAACTGCTCGCCCTCGAGCTCACCCAGCTGCGCGTCGCCGCCTCGTCGGCCGACGGCAAGCCGAACCCGGCATCGTCGCTGCTCAAGCTGACCGGCAGCCAGTTGCAGCAGGCCGCCATGGAACTCCTCGCCGACATCGCGGGCCCCGACTCGCTCCCGGTCGCCCAGCTCGACGCCTCGGCTCCGAATGGCAGCGCCGAGGTGAGCGCCCCCGAATGGGCCCAGCTCGCCGCCCCGACCTACCTCAACTACCGCAAGGTCACGATCTACGGCGGGTCGTCGGAGGTCCAGCGCCAGATCATCGACAAGGCTGTCCTCGGCCTCTGAGCGCCGACCCCGCACCTTTCGACCTTTCACTAAGGAACACCATGGATTTCGAGCTTTCCGAAGAGCAGGGGATGCTGCGCGACACCGTTCGCGAGGTCCTCACCAAGACCTACGACGTCGAGACGCTGCGCAAGGTCACCGACACCGATCTCGGCTGGAGCGAGAAGGTGTGGAAGTCGCTGGCCGAGATCGGCATCCTCGGCCTCACCTTCCCGGAGGACGAGGGCGGCATGGACGCCGGCCCCGTCGAATTCACCAGTGTCATGACCGAACTCGGCCGCGCACTGGCACCTGAGCCCTACCTCGACTCGGTCCTCGTCCCCGGCTCGCTCCTCGGCCTCGCCGACGACGCGACCCGCGCCGAGCTGCGGACCGCGCTGGCGTCGGGCGAACTGCTGATGGCCTTCGCCCACACCGAGCCGGGCGACCGCTGGCCGGAGGCGCGGGTGGAGACCACCGCGTCGGCCGACGGCGTCCTCAAAGGCACCAAGAGCCTTGTCGGACATGGCGATTGCGCTGCGAAGCTGATCGTGTCGGCGCGCGACGACAACGGCGTCGGCCTCTACCTCGTCGACGCCGATGCCCAGGGCATCACCCGGACGCCGTACCGGACGCACGACCGCCGTCGCGGCGCGCAGATCGAGTTCAGCGACGTCAAGGCGACGCGACTGGGCACCGGCGACGCGTCGCAGACCATCGCCGACGCCGAGGTCGGCATCCAGACCGCACTGTGCGCCGAGGCCGTCGGCGCGATGGAGCGGAGCCTGGACCTGACCGTCGAATACCTCAAGTCGCGCAAGCAGTTCGGCGTCACGCTGTCGGCCTTCCAGGCACTGACCCACCGTGCCGCCGACATGTACGTCCAGCTCGAACTCGCTCGCAGCCTGAGCCTCTACGCGACGTCGGCGCTGGCGGATGGGATCGCCGATCCCATCATCGCGTCGCGGGCCAAGCTGCAGATCTGCCGCTCGGCGCGCCTGATCGGTCAGGAAGCGATCCAGATGCACGGCGGTATCGGTATGACCGCCGAGTACCCGATCGCCCATTACGTGAGCCGTCTGACGGCGATCAGCCACACCCTGGGCGACGCGTCGGACCATGTGACCCGCCTGGCGGAGAACATCGACACCTACGACATGCTCAGCGTCGGCTGATACCGGCTACTGTCCTTCAGCGAAGGCCCTGCGCGTTCTCGCGCGCAGGCCTTCGCTGAAGTCCTTTCGGGCGGCAGCCCGCTCGAGGTGTTGCAGTCGGGCGGCAGCCCGCTGATGTCGATGCGAGGCGAGAGGGAGCCGGATGGAACTGCTGCGGGACAACCTGGCCGCGGGGGCATCGTTCAGCCTGGTGGGGATCGCCGTGCTCGTCCTCGGCTTCGCCGCCCTCGACCTGGTGACACCGGGCCGGCTGCGGCAGCTGGTGTGGATCGAGCACAACCGCAACGCGGTGCTGCTGACCACATCGATGGTCATCGGCCTCGCGATCGTGCTGGTCTGTTCGGTCATCGACACCGAACTCCTGGAACTGTGGCGCGCGCTGCTCTACACCGTCGCGTACACGGTCTTGGCGATCGCGGTGATGATGTGGTCGTTCGTGCTGATCGACTGGCTCACACCCGGGAAGCTCGGCACGCTGCTCTTCGACGGCGCGCCGCGCAGTGACGAGACCCCCGACGACGCCGTGACCACCGGCCGCCGGGCCGCCGACGAACACCCCGCCGGGTGGATCACCGCCGCCGTCTTCCTGGCCATCGGTGCCGTCATCGGGATCACCCTGCTGGTCTGAGTTCGGCGCGACATCGCTGGTCCACGCGTTTTCCGGGGTTGACTCGGGCACCCGAACATGCTTATTGACCCTCGGCCAACAAGCACATAGGGTGAGCGACCATGACCGCAGCACTCATCGAGGAATCCATCGACATCGACGCCACGCCCGAACAGGTGTGGTCGGTGATCTCCGATCTGAAGCGCATGGGCGAGTGGAGCCCCCAGTGCAAGAAGATGATCATCCGCGGCGGCACCGTCGGGTTGGGGACCAAGACCATCAACATCAACCGCCGGGGCCCGCTGGTGTGGCCGACCACCTCCAAGGTCGTCCGGTTCACCCCGAACCAGGAACTCGGCTTCCGGGTCGCGGAGAACCACACCATCTGGAGCTACACCATCACCCCGAAGGACGCCGGGGTCACGGTCACCGAGCGGCGCGAGGTCAACGGGTCGACCACCAAGGTGTCGTCGGTACTCGTCGACAAGCTCTTCGGCGGCGCCGAGTCGTTCGAAGAGGAGCTCAAGCTCGGGATGGCCGAGACGCTGGGCAAGATCAAGCGCGCCGCCGAGTCCAACTGACCCTTCGAGACGCTCGCAAGCTCGCTCCTCAGGGAGCGGGGAGACGCTCGCAAGCTCGCACCTCAGGGAGCGGGGAGACGCTCGCCCCCTGCTCCCTGAGGAGGCCGGAGCTTGCGGAGGCCGTCACGAAGGGTCTCGCAGCCCGGTCGAAGGACCCTTCGTGACGCGCCCTCCGCAAGCTCCGGGCGCTCTCAGGGAGCAGAGGGTGGTGCTTCTTTCCGATCCAGGCGCGGGGATCAGGCTCCGCCGAGCTTGCCGATGAGCTCGGGGAGATCGGCGACCGAGTCGATGATGTGGTCGGGGTAGGGCCCGAACTCGTCACGCTGCAGCGCATGCAGCGCCTCCTCGCGGAACTTGCCGGTGCGGACCAGCACGCCGATCAGCGCCGCCGCCTGGGCACCGAGAACGTCATTGTGCATGTCGTCGCCGACCATCACCACCTGGGTCGGCTCCAGACCGAGGACCTCGGTGGCCGCCCGGAAACCGACCGGCGAGGGCTTGCCGATCGCCTTGATCTTTGCGCCCGAAGCCTTTTCGAGACCCTCGAGGTACACCCCGGTGTCGATGCTCAAGCCGTCCGCCGTCGACCAGGTCATGGACCGGTGCATCGCGATCACCGGAATCCCGTCGAGCATCATCTCCAGGACCTTGGACAGCGTGGCGTGCGTGAAGACCGAACCGGCACCGCCGAGTACCACCACCTCGGCCGACGCCGGGTCGTCGGTCAACTCCACGCCGGTCATGTCCTCGGCGATCGGGCCCTGGTTGAGCACCCACACGCGCTTGCCCGGATAGGTGGCGGCGACGTGTTCGGCGGTCAGCTTGGCGGCCGACAGGATCTCGTCCGGCTTCACCTCGAAACCGCATTCGTTGAGCGCCTCGGCGATCTCGCCACGCGAGCGGGACGTCGTGTTGGTCAAGAACATCCGCGGGATGCCCTGGTCGGCGAGATCGGCGATCGCCTCGACCGCGCCGGGCAGCGCCTGCCACGAGGTGACCATCACCCCGTCGATGTCGAACAGCAGACCCAGCGCCATGCGCACGAATGTAGTCCTCGCCCAGCGGCGTCGCAGGACGGCCCGGTCACCTGCCGGGACGACGCCATGGTCTCCGTCGACACCTGGCATGCTGAGCGGATGCGTACCGTCGTAGAGCATCAGCGCATCGTCGCGGCGTTGTTCGGCCCCGCCGAACCGTCGGAGGTCGCCGTGCCGGAATCGCTCGGCTTCGCCACGTTCACCGACGTGGACGCCCCGCTGTCGCTGCCCGGCTTCGACAACTCCGCGATGGACGGATTCGCGGTCCGCGCAGACGATCTCGCGGACGCGAGCGCCGACGAGCCGGTCACCCTGCCGGTCGCCGCGGACATCCCCGCCGGCCGTACCGACGACCTCACTCTCGAGCCGGGCACCGCGCACCGCATCATGACCGGCGCCCCGATGCCCGCGGGCGCCGACGCGGTCGTCCCGGTCGAACTGACCGACGCCGTGGTGGGCCCGGTGGCCGCGGCGCCGACCGTCACGTTCACCGCAGCACCCGAGCGCGGCAGGCACATCCGGCGCGGCGGCTCCGACATCGAGGCCGGCACCCGGGCGCTGCCGGCCGGCACGGTGATCGGCGCACCGCAGATCGGCCTGCTCGCCGCACTGGGCCTCGCCGAGATCACCGTCGCCCGGCGGCTGCGGGTCGTCGTGCTGTCCACCGGTTCTGAACTCGTCGAACCCGGAAAACCGTTGCGCCACGGGCAGATCTACGAGTCGAACGGCGCGATGCTGACCGCCGCGGTCATCGAGGCCGGCGCGGCCGGCCGTCACCTGCACTTCGTGCCCGACAACACCGCGGACTTCGCCGCGCGGCTCGACGAGGTCGCCGACGACGCCGATCTGATCATCACCTCGGGCGGTGTCAGCGCCGGCGCCTTCGAGGTGGTCAAGGACGCACTGTCGGCGACCGGGACCGTCGAGTTCGTGAAGGTTGCGATGCAGCCGGGCATGCCCCAGGGGTGCGGCCACTTCCCCTCCTCCCGCGGCCGGCGCGTGCCGATCATCACGCTGCCGGGAAATCCCGTCAGTGCACTCGTGTCCTTCGAGGTCTTCATCCGGCCCGCGCTGCGGGCCGCGATGGCACTGCCCGCCGACCGGGAACGAATCCGAGCTCGTCTCGGTGCCGACATCCGCTCACCCCGCGGCAAACGACAGTTCCTGCGGGGCGTGCTCGACGCCGGGCCTCGCGACGGGGTGGTCGGGGTGGACCCGATCGGCCCGCCGGCGTCCCATCACCTGCGCTACCTCGCCGAGGCCGACGCGCTCATCGACGTCCCCGCCGACGTCGAGGCGGTCGAGGCGGGCACCCTGGTGGACGTGCTGGTCCTGCGCTGACGACGAGGTCTCCGGGCGCGGCGCTCTAGAGTGGACGCCGATGCACCCGGCGATGCGGTGCGCACCATTTATCCGGCCTGGACACAGGCCAGAGGAGGTTGATCGTGGCCCGACGTCCGCGTCCGGACGGCTCCGGTGACACCGGCCGTGTCGCCCATTTTCTCGATCTGGCCCGAGAGACCATCCCTCCGATCCATCCGGCGGGTGTGCCGTTCGTCGCCGCGCCTGCAGCCGTCGCGCTCCTCGGGCGTCGACACCGCTGGATCGCCCGACCGGCCACGCTGACCGCCGCCGCGTGCGCAGCCTTCTTCCGGCATCCGAAGCGGGTCACCCCGACCGAACCCGGCGTGGTGGTCGCCCCCGCGGACGGGACCATCGCCCTGGTCGACGAGGCTGTCCCGCCCGCCGAGTCCGGCCTGGGCACACAGCCGCTGCCCCGGGTCTCGACCTTCCTGTCGATCTTCGACGTCCACGTGCAGCGCGTGCCGATCGCGGGCACGGTGACCACTGTGACCCACACGCCCGGCGCGTTCGTCTCCGCCGACCTCCCCGAGGCCAGCCGCGACAACGAGCGCACCACGATGACCATCCGCACCACCGCCGCAGGCGGCACGCCCGGCCCTGAGCTGGCGGTCGTGCAGATCGCCGGTCTCGTCGCCCGTCGGATCGTGTGCGAGCCGTCGGTCGGGGACTCGCTGACGATCGGCGAGACCTACGGGCTCATCCGATTCGGATCGCGCGTCGACGTCTACTTCCCGGCCGGCACCCGGCCCCGCGTCTCGGTCGGCCAGCGCGCGGTCGGCGGCGAGACCCCGTTCGCGTACCTGGATCAGTGAACTCCGGCCCGGTGAACCCGACCGACATGACCTCACCCGGCACGAACCCCGGCCGGCGACGCCCCGGCTCGCGCACCGCGCGCAACCCGACCGCGCGCTCGGCCAGCCGGCACGCACAGACACATCCGGTTCCGCGGGAGCCGGAGCGCCGGCGTCTGCGGCGCCAGGCACAGGCCAGCCGCATCGTCATCCCGTCGTCGCTGACGATCCTCGCGATCTGCGCGGGCCTGACGGCCATGCGGTCAGCGATCAACGGCGACGTCGACACCGCGATGGCTCTCCTGGTCGCGGCCGCGTTCCTCGACGGCATCGACGGTCGGGTCGCACGCCTGATGGGAGCCACGAGCCGGATCGGCGCCGAGATCGACTCGCTGGCCGACGCGATCAACTTCGGTGTGGTCCCGGCGATGATCATCTACTTCTATTTCATCGACGGGCATGACCTCGGCTGGGTGCTCGCGCTGATCTACTGCTGCGCCATCGTCCTGCGCCTCGCGAGGTTCAACACCCTGCTCGACGACGACGAGGCACCCGCGTACACCAAGGATTTCTTCGTCGGTGTCCCCGCGCCCGCCGCGGCGATCTGCGCGCTCCTGCCCATCGGGCTGGAACAACAGTTCGGCGACGGGTGGTGGACGTCGCTGCCGGCCGTCGGCGGGTGGCTGATCTTCGTCGCCTTCCTGGCCGTAAGTCGCGTCCCGACGTCCTCGCTGAAGACCGCATCGATCCCGGCTCGCGCGGTGACCGGCCTGCTGGTGCTGGTCGCCGCGGCCGCGGCACTGTTGGTGACCTTCCCGTACGTGCTGATGATGATCGCCATCGCCGGATACGTCCTGCACATCCCGTACGCGTGGCGCGCGCGCCGCTGGGTCGCCTCCCGGCCCGAGCACTGGGACGACAAACCGGCCGAGCGTCGTGCACAGCGCCGGGCGCTGCGGGCCACGTCACCTGGTGGCCGTCGTCGCAGGCCTGTCATCAACTCGCTGGGACGCCTGGGCCTGAACCGCCCCACCGGCCAAGGCGTCCCCGCGGCACGCACGACCGGCGAGACGACCGAAAGCGAGCCCGAATGACCACGCCCGCCTCCCTCACGCTGACCGCGCGTCACAACCCATCAGCGGCCGAGGCGCGACGCGGCATCATTCGGGTGCATCCCGAGGTGCTGACCGCATTGTCGCTGCGTGAATGGGACGCGGTGTCCATCACCGGCGCACGGGTCACGGCGGCCGTGGTGGCCGCGACCGAAGCCTCAGCGCCTACGGGTGTCGCTCTCCTCGACGAGATCGCGTTCTCCAACGCCGGTGTCCGGGAGAACTCGGCGGTCGTCCTCGCGCCGGTCGAGGTGCAGGGCGCGAGCCGGGTGGTGGTGAGCGGTTCGGCGCTGGCCACCCAGTCGATCACCGAATCGACGCTGCGGCGCGCACTGCTAGGCAAGGTCCTGTCCGTCGGTGACGCCGTGTCGCTCCTCCCCCGCGACCTCGGTCCCGAGCTCGCCGCCACCGAGGCCACGCGTGCGCTGGCCAGGTCGGTCGGGATCACCTGGACCACCGAGTTGCTCACCGTCACGGCAACCGAGCCCGGCCCGCCGGCGGGTGGCCGGGTGTCGGCGCCGGTCAGCGTGCAGACCAACACCGCCGTGCTGTGGTCGACCACCGCGGGCGAGGTGGCACCGCTGGGCGATCGGACCGGTCCCGGTTCACCCCGGATCCCCGGCGCCCTCGGCATGGTGTCGGAGTCCGACTCCCGCCCGCGGCCGGCCGCCGCGCCCAGCCCGGTCCGCGAGCCCGCCCGGGAGCCCGAGATCCCGGTCCGGCCGGTGTCGGAGCTGGTCGGCGTCGACTCCCAGATCACCAAGCTCACCGAGTGGCTCACCATCACCCTCGACGAGCCGGAGGTGCTGCGCACCCTCGGTGCGACACCGCGTCTCGGCGTCCTGGTCACCGGCCCGGCCGGCGGCGGCAAGGCGACCTTCGTCCGTTCGGTGTGCGCGTCGCGCACGCTGGTGACCATCGACGGCCCGACGGTCGGCGCGACGGAGGCCAACACCCGCCTGCGGACGGTCGCCGACGCGGTGGCCCGCACCCGGGCGGCCGCCGGGGTCCTGCTGATCACCGACGTCGACGCGCTGTTACCCGCCGAACCCGAACCCGTCGCCGCACTGATCCTCGACGAACTGCGTTCCGGCATCGTCGACGGCCGCATCGCACTCATCGCGACCACCGCCGAACCGGTACGCCTCGACGCCCGGTTGCGCGACCCGTCGCTCTGCGACCGGGAACTGGTCATCGGCCTCCCCGACGCCGCGACCCGGGCGCGGTTGCTCTCGGCGATCCTGTCGAACGTCCCGACCGACGGCGACCTCGACCTCACGTCGGTCGCCTCGCGCACCCCCGGTTTCGTCGCCGGGGATCTCGCCGCGCTGGCCCGCGAGGCCGCACTGCGCGCCGCGACGCGTGCGAGTGCCGAGAAGTCCGCGCCGTCGCTGCGCACCGAGGATCTCGTCGGCGCCCTCGACGTCATCCGGCCGGTGTCCCGCTCGGATTCCCCCGAAGTCGCGCTTGGCTCGATCACCCTCGCCGACGTCGGCGACATGGTCGAGACGAAACAGGCTCTGACCGAAGCGGTCCTGTGGCCGCTGCAACACCCCGACACCTTCGCCCGGCTCGGCGTCGACCCGCCGCGTGGGGTGCTGCTGTTCGGCCCGCCGGGCTGCGGCAAGACCTTCGTCGTCCGCGCGCTCGCGGCGTCGGGTCAGCTGTCGGTGCACACGGTCAAGGGCGCCGAGCTGATGGACAAGTGGGTCGGGTCGTCGGAGAAGGCGGTGCGGGATCTGTTCGCCCGTGCCCGCGAGTCGGCGCCCTCGCTGATCTTCCTCGACGAGGTCGACGCGCTGGCACCGCGCCGCGGTCAGTCCACCGACTCCGGTGTCGGCGACCGGGTGGTCGCCGCGCTGCTGACCGAACTGGACGGCGTCGAACCGCTCCAGGACGTCGTGGTGCTCGGTGCGACGAACCGACCCGACCTCATCGACCCGGCGCTGCTGCGGCCCGGGCGACTGGAACGGCTCGTCTTCGTGCCGCCGCCGGACGCCGACGCCCGCGGCGAGATCCTGCGCGCCACCGGGCGCGACGTCCCACTCGACGGAGTCGACCTCGATGAGTTGGCCGGCGACCTCGAGGGCTACTCGGCGGCCGACTGTTCGGCCCTGCTGCGCGAGGCCGCCCTGTCGGCGATGCGCCGGGACATCGACGCCGCCGCGGTGACCGTGGCCGACGTCGAGGAGGCCCGCAAGCGGGTTCGGCCGTCGCTCGATCCCGCGCAGGTCGCCGACCTCAAGGCCTACGCCGAGCGTCGGCTCGACTGAGCACCGCTGCGCTCCCCGCTGCGTCCGGGTGAGTCCCGGAACACACCCGGAATAACCTCCGATAGTTGTTGGTTGCAACCATCACGACTTATAGTTGCATCAATCAACCAATCGGGTGCGCCACCGCGCGCGCCTATTCGCCGCCCGCCCGTCTCCTCGTCGCGGGCAGCTCTCTTTCTCGGAGGTTCGCCATATGAGTGCACCCGCGTCCGCGATGGCGCCGGCCGAAGACGTGCCGATGACGCATCGTCAGAAGATCGAGGCCCTCATCGGCCTCCTGCTCGGCATGTTCGTCGCGTTCCTGTCGTCGACCGTGGTGTCCAACGCCCTGCCGACGATCATCACCGACCTGCATGGCACCCAGGACCAGTACACCTGGGTCATCACCGCGACCCTACTCGCGTCCACCGCGACCACGCCCATCTGGGGCAAGTTCGCCGACCTGGTCAGCAAGAAACTCCTGGTGCAGGGCGCGCTGTTCCTGTTCACCCTGGGTTCGGTCCTCGCCGGGCTCTCCACCTCGGTCGACATGCTGATCGGCTTCCGCGTCATCCAGGGTCTGGGCCTCGGCGGCCTGCAGGCGCTGGTCGTGATCGTCGTCGCGACGATGTTCAGCCCGCGCGAACGCGGCCGCTACCAGGGCCCGATGGCCGCGGTGATGTCCGTCGCGACCGTCGCCGGTCCGCTCATCGGCGGCGTCATCGTCGACACCAGTTGGCTCGGCTGGCGCTGGACGTTCTACGTCTGCGTCCCGCTCGCCGTCATCGCCCTTCTCGTCATCCAGCGCACGCTGAACGTCCCGGTGGTCCGCAAGAAGGTCAGCATCGACTACCTCGGTGCCGCCCTCATCGCCTCGGGCGTCAGCACCCTGCTCATCTGGGTGACGCTGGCCGGTAAGAACTTCGACTGGGCCTCGCTGACCTCGTACGGTCTCGTCGCACTCGGTGTCGTGCTCCTCGCCCTGGCGATCTTCGTCGAGTCGAAGGTCTCCAGCCCGATCATCCCGCTGCACATCTTCCGCGACCGCACCACCACCCTGGCCACCCTCGCCAGCGTCGGCGTCGGCGTCGCGCTGTTCGGCGGTGCGGTCTTCCTCGGCCAGTACTTCCAGATCGCACGTGGCTACTCCCCCACCGCGGCCGGCCTGCTGACGCTGCCGATGGTCATCGGTTCGATGCTGTCGGCGACCGTGTCGGGCAACCTGATCACCCGGTACGGGCGGTGGAAGCGATTCCTCGTGGCCGGTGCCGCGATGATGACGATCGGCTTCGGACTGCTCGCGACCATCGACGCACACACGGACATGGTCGTGGTCGGCGTGTTCCTCTTCATCCTGGGCTGCGGCATGGGCATGACGATGCAGAACCTCGTGCTGGCGGTACAGAACAACGTCAGCCCGGACAACCTCGGTGCGGCGACCTCGACGGTCACCTTCTTCCGCTCACTCGGCGGCGCCGCGGGTGTGTCGGTGCTCGGCGCGGTCCTGTCCAACCACGTCACCGACCTCATCGCGAAGGGGCTCGGCGCGCTGGGCATCGGCGCCGGTGCGTCGAGCGGCGGCAGTGCCGGGCTGGCGAACCTGAACGAACTGCCCGCCCCGATCGCGGCCATCGTGCGCGGCGCGTACGGCGACGGCACCGCCCGGGTGTTCCTGGTCGCGGCGGTCATGGCGGCCCTGAGCTTCATCGCCATCGCGTTCATCAAGGAGGTTGCGCTGAAGACGATGAGCAGCGACGAGGAGCGCCGCGCGCAGGAGGCGGCGGTCGCCGACGTCGCCGTGCCCGCAGCCGTGGCACCGGCGGCGGTCGGTCCCGTCGCGGACGACGCCATCGCCGGCGAGACGCGGACGGGCGACGCCACCCGCGCCCGATGAACACCATCGCCGTCGGGGTCGATCTGAGTCCCGAATCCGAGGCGGCCGCTCACTGGGCGGCCGCTTCGGCCCGCGACAGGGACCGCCTGCTACTGATCCACGGATTCGCGGCAGCCGTTGCGCTGCAACCACTCAGCGAGTTCGAACTCGACTTCGACGTCACCGCCACGCGGCAGGCAGCGGCCGCCCACCTGACCGCGCTGGCCGGCCGTCTCGGCACCCGGCGTCCGGGCCTGCGCATCGAGACCGTCGTCGAACACGACTTCGCGATACCCCTGCTCACCAGGCTGTCGGGTCAGGTCGATCTGATGGTCCTCGGCCATCATCGACCCGGCCTCATCGAACGCCTCACCACCGGGAGCATCAGCTCCGCGCTCTCGGCCCGGTCGCGATGCCCGGTCGTGACGGTTCCGTACGGCAACCTCGCGACGGGCGGTCCGGTCGTCGCGGCCATCGATGCCGACGCCCCGTCCGACCTCGCGCTGTCGACCGCCTTCGAGTACGCCGATGCCACCGGCAACCCCGTGGCGATCGTGTGCGCGATCCCCGACGACGCCCCGCCCGCTCGGATCGAAGCGCTGTACGCGCGAGCCGACGCGCTGCTCGACCCCTGGCGCCGACGCTTCCCCGACCGCGACACGACGCTGCAGTTGGTGAACGGCAACCCGTCGAGGGCCGTCGGCGAGGCGGTTCCGCAGGCGTCCCTGCTCGTCGTCACCCGGCCACGCGCGGGAAGCACCTTCGCGACCTGGGCGGGGTCGGTGGCGCGCGCCGCCCAGCACCACACGCGATGCCCGATCGCGATCGTCGATCACAGCCGGTCCGGTCACCTCGACCGCGGGTCGACGAGCTAGTGGTGTGTCTCGGAAATAGGTGGCCGGTATCCGGTGGAGCGATCGGTGTTCTGGCAAGGCGGAGGAGGGAGGGATAGCGGAGCTATCTCGACCGACGACAACGCAGCCAGGCGCCGATCGAGCGCCGGAGACCAGTCGCTTATTTCCGAGACACACCACTAGTGCGATGCCTACTCCACGTTGACCAGATAGAAGACCGACGACCCACCGCCCGCGGCCTGCGGGGACGCGCCGATCTGGACCCAGTAGGTCGAACCCTCCTTGGTCGCCGACAGCACGACGACCGATTGTCCACCCTCGGTCGAACGGTGCGATTCGACGTAGCCGGCCTCGGTGAGCGTCTCGGTCGCGGCCTCGAGCTGATAGCCCGCGTTGGCCGGGCCCTGCACCGCGACCTCCCAGCCGTCGGAGCGACTGCCGCTCGCCGAGAGCACGTGACCGTCGATGAGCGGGACCTGCGCGGCCGGGAAATCCGACGGCAACGGCACCCCGTCGGGGCCGGCCTGCTCCTCGTCCGCACAACCCACGACGAGGCCGAACACCAGCAGGACAGCGGCGATGCTGACGGCGGTACGCCGGAGCCAGTCGAACCGGAACATACGGGCAACGGTAAAGTAGCCACCGCGGGTGCTCGCCCGTGACACCCCGCCGGGAGAAAGACGGAGTGCCCTTTTGATCTCTGTGTTGGCTGCGTTGGCAGTGTGCGCACTCGTCGCGCCCGCAGTCATCCATTGGATGGGTACCCGCGGTTTCTACGTTCTCGCACTGGCGCCCCTCGGCGCGCTGATCTGGGTCGTGCTCAACTGGCCGCCGGCCGATGCGGCTGCCGCCCGCGTCGAGACGGTCAGCTGGGTCCCATCACTCCAGATGGACATCGCCACCCGCTTCGACACCCTGACCGCGATCCTGTCGGTGCTGATCCTCGGGGTCGGTGCGCTCGTCCTCTGCTACTGCGCCCACTACTTCGACGACGCCCGTCCCCGCGTCGCCGTGTTCGGCGGCGAGATGGTCGCGTTCGCCGCGGCCATGTTCGGCCTCGTCATCTCCGACAACATGCTGGTGCTGTACGTGTTCTGGGAGCTCACGACCGTGCTCTCGTTCATGCTGGTCGGCTTCTACGGGGTGCGCGCGACGGCTCGGCGGTCCGCCACCCAGGCGCTGTTGGTCACCACGTTCGGCGGTCTGGCCATGCTCGTCGGCATCATCATGCTGGGCGAGCGGTCGGGCACCTACCTGCTGTCGGAGATCGTCTCGGCACCGCCGACCGGTGTGTACGTCGACATCGCAGTGGTCCTGCTGCTGATCGGCGCGCTCACCAAATCGGCCATCGTCCCGTTCCACTTCTGGCTGCCCGGCGCCATGGCCGCACCGACCCCGGTCAGCGCGTACCTGCACGCGGCCGCGATGGTCAAGGCCGGCATCTACCTCATCGCACGTCTCGCCCCCGCCTTCTCGGTGACGATCAGTTGGCAGATCGCCGTGGTGGGGCTCGGCCTGGTGACGATGGTGCTCGGCGGATGGCGCTCGCTGCGCGAGCTCGACCTCAAACTCATCCTCGCGTTCGGCACGGTGTCCCAGCTCGGCTTCATGGCCGTGCTGGTCGGCATCGGCGACGCGAACGTCGCCATGGCGGGCATCGCGATGCTCGTCGCGCACGCGCTGTTCAAAGCGTCGCTGTTCATGGTCGTCGGCATCATCGACCACTCCACCGGCACCCGCGATGTCCGCAAACTCGCCCGGCTCGGCCATCGTCTCCCGGGGCTGGCGATCACCGCCGCGGTCGCCGGGGCGAGCATGGCCGGCATCCCCGTCACCCTCGGATTCGTCGGCAAGGAAACAGCTTTCGCCTCGGTGTGGGAGACCGGGGCGTTCGTCTCGTGGCAGGCCCACGCCGTCGACATAATCCTGCTGGTCGGCTCGATCATCACCTGTGCCTACACGCTCCGCTTCCTGTGGGGCGCGTTCGGCCGCAAGGTGCGCAGCACCCCGAGTCCGGCGGTCGCCAAGATGCACCCGCCGAAGTGGCCCTTCTACTTCTCGCCCGTGGCGCTCGCCGCGGCCGGTGTGGCGGCCGGCGTGTTCAGCCCGCAGCTAGGCGCTCTCTTCGAGCCGTACGCCGAGACCCTCGACGGGTACGGGCACGAACTCGAGCATCTCGCGCTGTGGCACGGGTTCGGCCTTCCCGTCGTGTTCTCGATCATCGTCATCGTCGGCGGCGCCCTGCTGTTCCTCGGTATCCGCCGGGTCCGCGACCGCGTCTTCGGCTTCCGCCCGCTGGTGAACGCCGACCGCATCTACGACGCGACGCTGCGCGGAGCCGACACCCTGTCGCTGCTGCTGACGCGCAACACCCAGCGCGGTTCGCTCCCGGTCACCCAGGGGGTCATCCTGTGCACCGCGATCCTGCTGCCGACCATCGTGCTGTTCGCCGGCGCTCGCGACCGACTGGAGATCGACTACGACGCCAAGCCGGTCCAGCTGGTGATCGGCGGGTGCATCGTCGCCGCGTCGTTGGCCGCCGTGCTGCTGCGCAACCGCCTCGCCGCGACGCTCGTCGTCGGGATCACCGGCTACGGCTGCGCGATGCTGTTCGCGCTGTACGGCGCCCCCGACCTCGCGCTCACCCAGTTCCTCGTCGAGACGCTCACCCTGGTCATCTTCGTGCTGGTACTGCGCAAGCTGCCCGCCGAACCGGAGAAGCGGCACGCCACCGGGTTCAAGCCGCTGCGCGCCCTCATCGGACTCGCCTTCGGCGCGATGCTGGTCCTGATCGGGTTGTTCGCGGCGTCCGCCCGCTCGACCGAACCGCTGCACGTCGACCTGCCCGAGGCCGCCTACAAGTACGGCCACGGCGCCAACGCGGTCAACGTCCTGCTCGTCGACATCCGCGCCTGGGACACCCTCGGCGAGGTGTCGGTGCTCATCGCGGCCGCCACCGGCGTCGCGTCGATGGTCTTCCGCAACCGCCGCTTCGGGGCGGCGCCGCGGGTGGCCGACGCCGCCCGGCTGCAGGCCGGCGACAACGGGGACGACGACGATCACGTCCCACCGGACCGCACCACGTGGCTCCTCGGTTCCGGACTGCGCGACCCGCGCCACCGGTCGATGGTTCTCGAGGCCACGACGCGATTGCTGTTCCCGACGATGGTCGTGCTGTCGATCTACTTCTTCTACGCCGGCCACAATGCGCCGGGCGGTGGCTTCGCCGGCGGCCTGACGATGGGTCTCGCGCTCGTCCTCCGCTACCTGGCGGGCGGACGCTACGAACTCGGTGAGGCGCTGCCGATCGAGCCCGGCCGCATCCTGGGCGCCGGCCTGGCCGTCTCGGCGACCACGGCGATCGTCTCGATGTTCCTCGGCGCCCCCGCACTCTCGTCGGCGGTCTTCGAGGTCACCGTCCCGGTCCTCGGCGACATCAAGTTCGTGACCGCCCTGTTCTTCGACCTCGGCATCTACCTGATCGTTGTCGGGCTCGTCCTGGACGTGCTGCGAAGTCTCGGCGCGCGTCTCGATGTGGAGACCACGATCGCCCGCACCGCGGCGCGCATCGAGAACTCGCGTGGCGACACCGCGGCGGACGACGCCGCGAGCACCACCGGCGAGCAGGTGAGCCGATGACCACCAATCTCTCGCTGATGCTGGTCATCGGCGCGATGGCGGCGTGCGGCGTGTACCTGCTGATGGAACGCAGTCTGGTCCGGATGCTGTTCGGGCTCCTGCTCGTCGGCAATGCGCTCAACCTGATGATCATCGTCGTGTCGGGCGGCATGGGGAACCCGCCGATCATGGGCCGGTCGTCGGAGAACCGGGCGTCCGACGCCGATCCCCTCGCGCAGGGCATGGTCCTGACCGCGATCGTGATCATGATGGGCGTCGCCGCGTTCGTCCTGGCGCTGGTCTACCGGCTGTTCGTGATCAATCGGGACGACGACGACGTCGAGGACGACGAGGAGGACGTCAAGATCTTGAGCGGATCGCTGGGGACGGCACCCGACCGCGATCGCAGCGACGATCCACTGACCCTCTCCGACACCCCGACCGGCGATCACTTCGACGACAAGGGCAATCCGCTCACCGCGGAGGAGGCCGCCGCCCGGCACGCCGCGCTCTACGAGACCGACATCATGCCGACGGACTCCGACGTCGTCGACGAGATCGGCGGCGCGGAGGAGGAGCCCGACCCCGAGACCTCGGCGCAGACCGCCGCCCGCGAGGACGGGCCGGACGTGTACGGGCCGGGCGAACTCGGTCCCGACGAGGTAGGTCCCAAGTCGGCCGTCGCACCTCCCGACGGGTCCGGCGAGGACGACGCCGACCCCGACGTCATCGACCAGCGCGAGATGCCGGACCGCGACGTGGTCGGGCCGGACAAGAAGAAGCACGGCGACGAGAACGGGGGTGACCGATGACCCCGCAGGAGTCGTGGATCCCCGTCCTGATCACGCTGCCGACGCTGGTGCCGCTGGGCGCTGCCGCCGTCTCGCTGCTGCTCGGCCGCAGCCCCAAGATCCAGCGGGCGGTGTCGATCGTCGCCATCACCGTCGCGTTCGTCGCGTCGTGCCTGATGCTGTACCTGACCGACCGCCACGGGACCTTCGCGGTCGCGATCGGCGGCTGGGGAGACAAGGGCTACCCGAACGGACCGCTCGGGATCACGCTGGTCGTCGACCAGCTCGCGGCCCTGATGCTCGTCGTCTCGACGATCGTGCTGCTGTGCGTCGTCGTGTACGCGATCGGGCAGGGTATCCGTGACGGCACGGCCCAGCAGCCGACGTCGATCTTCCTGCCGACCTACCTCATCCTGACCGCGGGTGTCTGCAACGCGTTCCTCGCCGGCGACCTGTTCAACCTGTACGTCTCGTTCGAGATCCTGCTGACCGCGAGTTACGTGCTGCTGACCCTCGGGGCGAGCGCCGAACGTGTCCGAGCGGGCGCGTCGTACGTGATGGTGTCGATGGTGTCGTCGCTGATCTTCCTCGCGGGCATCGCGTTCGCGTACGCGACGACCGGCACCCTCAACCTCGCCGAGATGGCCGTGCGCCTCGACGACGTCCCCGACGGGACCCGCAACGCGCTGTTCGCGGTGCTACTCGTGGCGTTCGGCATCAAGGCCGCGGTGTTCCCGCTGTCGACGTGGCTACCCGACTCCTACCCCACCGCGCCGGCACCCGTCACGGCGGTGTTCGCCGGCCTGCTCACCAAGGTCGGTGTGTACGCGATCGTGCGCGCCCACTCGCTGCTGTTCCCCGGCGGCACGATGGACGCGGTGCTGCTGGTCGCCGGCCTGTTGACGATGCTCGTGGGCATCTTCGGCGCGATCGCCCAGGCCGACATCAAGCGACTGCTGTCGTTCACCCTCGTCAGCCACATCGGCTACATGATCTTCGGCATCGCGCTGTCGTCGGACCTCGGGATGTCGGCGGCGATCTACTACGTCGCCCACCACATCCTCGTGCAGACGACGCTGTTCCTGGTCGTCGGCCTGATCGAACGTCAAGCCGGTTCGGCCTCGCTCCGCCGCCTGGGCGGGCTCATCGCCAGCCCCCTGCTGGCCGTCCTGTTCCTGGTACCCGCGCTGAATCTCGGCGGCATCCCACCGTTCTCCGGTTTCATCGGCAAGGTCGCCCTCCTCGAGGCGGGCACCCAGGACGGGTCCGTGCTGGCCTGGATCCTCGTCGCCGGGTCGGTGGTCACCAGCCTGCTCACCCTCTACGTCATGGCCCGCATCTGGACCAAGGGATTCTGGCGACCGCGCGCCGACGCCCCCGAGGGCGATCTCGCCGACAAGGGCCCGTCCGCGTTGATCGACGAGAGCGCCGACGACGCCGCGTTCTCCGACCGTGAGGACGTCGGTCGGATGCCCGTGATGATGGTGCTGCCGACGATGGCGATGGTGGCCGCCGGACTCGTGCTCACCCTCTGGGCCGGGCCCATCTTCGACTTCACCGACCATGCGGCGACCGACGTCGTCGACCGCGCCGTCTACGTCGACGCCGTGCTGGGAGTGGGTGGTACCCGATGAGCGCGCAGGATCGAGCCGACGACCGCGCCCGCGGAGCATCCGCGGCGCCCAAGCGGCGGCCGCCGGTCGTCTCGACCAAGGGACCGGTCCTGTCCCTGGTCATCAACGTCTGGCGCGTGTCGCTGCTGTTCGTCTTCTGGCACTTCGTCGGCGCGCTGGTGTGGTTGCGCACGCACACCCGTGTGCCCAGGTGGCTGGGCAGCGACGGCCGCGAGGTCGCGGTCCGGTTGTGGACCATCGCGTGGCTGACGTTCGTCTGGGTCCTGCTGTGGGGCACGCTGTCCTGGGCCAATGTGATCGCAGGGATCGTGCTGGCGATGCTCGTGCTGACCGTGCTGCCGTTGCCGCGGGTCCCGGTCGAGGGCCGTATCCATCCCCTGTCGGTACTGCAGCTCGTCGGCCGTCTGATCGTCGACTTCTTCGTGTCGAGTGTGCAGATCGGCTGGATGGCCATCCGTCCCGGCCGGCCACCGCTGGGCGCCGTGGTACGGGTGCGCGTCGCGATCAAGTCCGACATGGTGCTGACCCTGGCCGTCGACTACCTCAACCTGGTGCCGGGCACCATGGTCCTGGAGATCGACCATCGACGCCGGATGCTCTACGTGCACGTCTTCGACGTCCGTTCGGAGAAGAAGGTGCGGGCCTTCTACGATCAGGTCGCCTATGTCGAGCGGATGTTCATCAAGGCGTTCGAGCGGGACAGCGAATGGCATCCGAGTCCGTTCCACGGCATCGACGAGGACTTCCACCACGTCCGCACGGTGGACCGGTCGGTGGACAACGCCCGGTCGATCGACGACACCGAACCGGAACGTCGACAGGGCGAGCCCGAGCGGGAACGAGGTGACTTATGAGCTACGTCTGGACGATCGCCGCCGCCATGCTGCTCGTCGCCGCGGTGCTGACGATGATCCGCATCCTGCGCGGCCCGACCACGCTCGACCGACTCGTCGCACTCGACGTGCTCATCGCGCTGTGCATGTGCGGCCTGGGGACCTGGGCGGCGTTCAGCCGTGATTCGACGGTGGTCCCGGCGATCGTGGCCCTGGCCCTCCTCAGCTTCGTCGGGTCGGTGTCGATCGCGCGGTTCCGAGTCCGGGACGACCAGACATGATCATCGACATCATCAGCGCGACGCTGCTGCTCCTCGGATGCCTGATGGCGGTCACCGCCGCCATCGGACTCGTCCGGTTCCCGGACACCCTGAGCCGGATGCACGCGGCCACCAAACCGCAGACCTTCGGCCTGCTCCTCATCCTGCTCGGCGCCGTGCTCCGGCTCGGCGACAACGTCGACAGCGGGATGCTGATTCTCGCCGGGCTCTTCGCCCTGATCACCGCGCCCGTCGTGGCGCATCGGATCGGCCGGCTCGCATACCAGGAGCAACGGGCCCGCGACGGGCTCATGGATCAGCGGGACATGGAGTCACCGGACCGGGACTGACTGCGGACCGATCGTCCGACGCCCCTCGCCGAGCGACAGCAGCGTCGCGCCCGATGGGGGCACCGGCGGTGTTGATGAGCAGGCAGCCCTCGCGAGCCGGAGACGTGTCATCGGTCGGCGCCGATCGCAGCCCGTTCAGGTAGTTCTCGGCGGCATCGGCCGCGACGATGCCGGCGGTCAGTGGACGCAGCCGCGGGCGGACTACCTCGTCGAGATAACTGTGTACGGCCGCGTCGAAGAGACCTCGCTTCGATCCGAAGGTCGGAACGCTATTCTCCGACGGGCCCGTCGACAACGAGGAGTACGAAATGGTCATCGCAGGTCTGGTGCTCGCCGCGATCGCTGCGCTCGTCCACGTCTTCATCTTCTATCTGGAGTCCATCGCATGGACGAGCGCGCGCGCACGCGCGACGTTCGGCACCGGAACGGTGGAACAGGCGAGCGCACAAAAGGAACTGGCGTTCAACCAGGGGTTCTACAACCTGTTCCTCGCGATCGCCGTGTTCGTCGGGATCGCCTTTGTCATCGGCGGATCCATCGCGATCGGCGCAACACTCGTCATCACCGGCACGGCCTCGATGGCGGCCGCGGCACTTGTGCTGGCGCTGTCGAGCCCCGACAAGATCGCGGCCGCACTGAAGCAGGGTGTGGTTCCCGCTCTCGGAATCGTCGTGCTCGCCATTGGTCTGGCCCGCTGAGCCCGGGCCCTGCCTCCCGGATCTCGCGCCGACCGAGATCAGGGAGCGTCCAGCTCGGCGACCACCGACGCGACCACCTCGCGTAGCGAACCGGTGCGACGATGCACGTCACGCTGCCGCTGATAGCTCGCGCCCTGGGCGATGATGCGCTCGACGCCGGCCAGCTCGTCGACGCAATCGAGTTCGCGCGCAATCGGTTCGAGACGTTCGAGCAGAGCGGTGAGGTCCTCGGTCACGAGTTTCTCGGTGCAGTCGGAGTCGAGGATGACGATGGCGTCGAGTCCGTAGCGGGCTGCCCGCCATTTGTTCTCCTGGACGAGCCAGGGCGCCATCGTCGGCAGCTTCTCGCCCGCCGAGAACCGCCGGTCCAGGTCGACGACCAGGCAGTGGATGAGTGCCACGATCGCCGACAGCTCGCCGAGGTTGGTCATGCCGTCGCACACGCGGACCTCGATGGTCCCCAGATGCGGGGAAGGCCGGATGTCCCAGCGGATCTCGTTGAGATGGTCGATGATCCCGGTCGTCTTCTGGTCTGCGACGAAAGCCTCGAACTGCTCCCAGGTCTCGAACTGGAACGGCAGCCCGGCGGTCGGGAGTTGCTGGAACATCATGGCGCGATTGCTCGCGTATCCGGTGTCCTGACCGGCCCACATCGGCGACGACGAGGACAGTGCGAGCAGGTGCGGATAGTAGTTCAGGAGCGCGTCGAGAACGGGTAACACCTTGTCGCGGTGGCTGATCCCGACGTGGACGTGCACGCCCCAGATCAGCATCTGCCGCCCCCACCACTGGGTGCGCTCGATCAGCTCCGCGTATCGGTGACCCTCGGTGAGCAGTTGGGTCGAGTACTCCGCGAACGGATGCGTACCGGCGCCGTACAGATCGACGCCGAGGTCCTCGGTCAGCCCCCGCACCACGCCGAGCGTGCCCGTGAGGTCGGCGATCGCCTCGCCCGCGGTCCGGCAGATGCCGGTCACCAACTCGACGGTGTTGCGCAGCAGCTCCTTGTGGATTCTGCCCGCGAAGTCGGGATGGTGTTCGCCGACGGCGGCGAAGAGCGCCGCCGCCGAGTTCGACAGATCGCCGGTTCCCTTGTCGGTCAGGGCGAACTCCCATTCGACCCCGAGGGTGGGGGTCGGTGACCCGTCGAACTCGATCGGTGTCATGTGCTCAGGTGGCGTCGGACGGCGCCAGAACCCCTAGCTCTCCTCTTCGATGACACCGCACGCGATGCGTGCGCCGGCGTCGCCGGTCCGCAGGGTGTCGGGGTTCGGGCCGCCCGGGTACTTGTCAGCCGGGATGTTCCCGAAGTTGTCGGGCTTCTCGTGGATCATGATCGACTTGCCGATCAGCTGCTGGATGGTCACCGCGTCGGTCGTGGTGACCGTCCGGCCGGTGTGGTCCTCGAGGATGTTGATCGAGATCAGATCTCCGCTCGAGGGATGATCGGTGTTGCCGTCCACCTGCAGATGTCCGCCCGCCGAGGTGAACGCCTGCGAGCCGCCGGCGCCCGCGTCACAGGTGCCGGTCTCGTGGATGTGCATGCCGTGGAACCCGGCCGGCAGCTCACCGGCGGTGACGCGCACGTTGATGGTGACCGGCTCGGCGGTTTCGGTGGCCGCGGTGAAGGTTGCTTGGCCCACGACCTCGCCGGAGGTGTCCTTGATCTCGGCGACGGCGATCTGGCCGCTGGGCTCGCCGTCGACGTCGTCCTCGGCGCCCGGCGGGAGCGGCGCATCGCTGACGACGGGCGGCGTCGTGCCCGGGACGTCCGTGGGTTCCTGGTCGGGGCTGCACCCGGCCAGTGTCACGCCGATCAGTCCTGCGGAGAACAACGCGGCGAGAGCGCGGGGCGCGGCGAGTGTGGAACGTCCGGACATGTCACTCCTTGGTTGGCGGACAGTGGTTTTCGGTAATTCTCGGTTCAGCTGCTTCGTGATTCAGAGGTTCGCGGCTCGGCCCGGGTCATGCGCCGCTGACCGCGGTCACCACGACCACCGGGATGCCGCCGCGGCACCGGGTGAACGAGGCCGGCCGCTCCTCGACCGCGACCTGGCCGCCGAGTGCCTCGGCGACCTCGTCGGCCTGGGCCTTGTCCGTGTCGTCCTCGTGGAAGACCGTGTTCTCGCTGAACCCGCCCGCGGTGTAGTTGCCGGGCTCCGCCATCTGGTAACCCCTGGCCTCCAGCAGATCGGTGACGTCCGAGGCGAGGCCCGCGACCTGGCCGGCGTTGATCACGCAGAGCCGCTTGTCGGTCGACGCCGCACTCGTGGACGCCGGCGTCGACGTGGGCGACGAACTCACGGTCGTCGCGGCCTCGGTCGTCGGGGCGTCGTTCCCGGCGGTCGCCGCGGAATGCCAGCCGAGGCCGATGAAGACCACGGCGACTGCGAAGAGCATCATCGCCCCCGCACGAAGCGGCAGGCGATTGGGCTCACGATCTGCATTCATCACCGACGACCTTAACGCACCGCGCGAGGGCGACCGGGTTCAGCGTCTCAGGTGATCTCGAAGCCCAGACGGCGCGCCGCACGGGCCTTCTGACGGGTCGCGCGCAGGCGCCGGAGCCGCTTGACGAGCATCGGATCGGCCGCGAGCGCCTCCGGCCGGTCGACCAGCGCGTTGAGCACCTGGTAGTACCGGGTCGCCGACAAACCGAACAGCTCTTTGATCGCTTCTTCCTTGGCGCCGGCGTACTTCCACCACTGGCGCTCGAACGCGAGGATGTCGTGTTCGCGGCGGGTCAGACCGTCCGCACCGACCTCGTGCGGATCGACCGGCCGGCCGGCCGCCCCGGCCTCTGCGTCCTGGCCGGGGGTGGTTTGATCGCCCTGTTTCTGGCTACGCGCAGCTGCGCCGTCCATCTCACTCCCTCAGATACCAGTCGACGACCTCACACCACCGCTGACGTGCACCTATTCGCGACGCGACGCGGGCGCGGACGTCTCCTCACGGAGACGAATGACAGCGGTGTGGTTCGCAGCCAATCTAACCACGGCGGGCCGGTCCGATCGCGGTGTGACTCGCCACGGCGCGCATCACGACCATTCCGTCGGACGGCGGCCACTGTTAGGCTGCCCTCACCCATCCCCGTCCGGGATGGGTCGAGGCGGGGGACAGAGATGACGACGGTCGGGATGACGACAACCGGATCCGGGGTGGCGAGGACCCGGCGAGCAGTGTTGGGAGCCATCGCGGCGCTGGCCTCCACGGCCGCCGGCGCGACCGCGGCACTCGCCGCGCCCGCTGCCGCCGCGCCCGCCGAGCGCGTCGTGGTCATCGTGCCCGGCCAGCAGCTCTACGCCGGCAACGCACAGAACGAGGAGACGTTCCGTCCGCTGGCCGAGGCGATCCGCGCCGACGGGAACACCGTGGTGTACGCGCACGCCGGGGGACGCGACGTGGCGTCCGACGCCCGGCTGATCCAGCGGACGATCGCACCTTTCGCCGGCACCGCGAAGTCGATCGGGCTCGTCACCCACAGTGCGGGCGGGCTCGGCGCCCGGCACTACCTGAAGTTCCTCGGCGGGTCCGACGTCGTCGACGAGTACGTCGCGATCGGGACCGCCCAGTACGGCTCGCCCGGCGGTTGCGCGCAGCCGCGCGACGGCGGTTACGACACCTGCATGTACGCCGACGCGGTCACCGAGCTCAACCGTGGTCCCGACGCCCCCGGCCCCACCCGGTACTCGGTGGTGCAGAGCGACGGCGAATGGACCGACGGTCGCCTCGACGGAACCGCACAGTGCCGCGCATACTCCCCCGTCCCCCTGGCGAACACCGGGTACGACCACGTCATCGAGATGCGCGACCCGACGATCATCGCCAACGTGCGGACGTCGCTGCGCGGGTCGTGCGCGGGCTCGGTGGTGACCGAGCCGGTCGACAGCTTCGACTGGCAGTCGACGCTGTTCCCCGGCATTCCCGGCCCTGCCGGTGACGCCATCCGCGACGCCGTACCCGGCGTCGTTCCTGCGCCCTGAGCAGCGCTAAGGTGATCGCCATGGCGATTCTCCCGATCTGCATCGTGGGCGAGCCGGTCCTGCACCAGCCGACCACTCCGGTCCCCCTCGACGCGGACGGCCGTCCGTCCGACGAGGTCGTCGGCCTCATCGACGACATGTACGACACCATGGACGCCGCCCACGGTGTGGGCCTGGCCGCCAATCAGGTGGGCGTCGGGTCCCGGGTGTTCGTCTACGACTGCCCCGACGGCGACCGCTCAGCGGCCCGCCGCCGCGGCGAGGTCATCAACCCGGTCCTCGAGACCTCCGAGATCCCCGAGACCATGCCGGATCCCGACGACAACGACGAGGGATGCCTGTCGGTGCCGGGTGAGCAGTTCCCCACCGGCCGTGCCGACTGGGCCCGCGTCACCGGCACCGACCGGACCGGCACCGAGGTCGTCATCGAGGGCGAGGGATTCTTCGCCCGGATGCTCCAGCACGAGGTCGGCCACCTCGACGGCTTCCTCTACGTCGACGTGCTCGTGGGGCGCAACGCCCGGGCCGCGAAGAAGGCGATCAAACGTAACAAGTGGGGGGTCCCCGGTCTGACGTGGACGCCCGGCGAGGTCGCCGACCCGTTCGGGCACGACGACGACTGATCCCGCTTCCGCGTGGAGGTCTCATTGTCGGGTGCCGTCGCGGGCGACCGCGTCGTCGTTCGCTATCTGCTGGGCGATGCGACCCCCGCCGATTGGCGGGGAGATCCCACGGCCGCCCGGTCGGACGTGACGGGCGTCCTGCTCGACGACTCCGACCCGCTGCGGATACGACGCGACGACGAGGAGTTGTCGATCCCGTTCGCGGCGATCACCTCGGTCCGTCTGTTGTCCGCGAAACCGGTGCGCAACAGCGAGATCCGCGCGCTCGAGCACGCCGCCGCCCTCGCCTGGCCCGGTGTCGAGACGGAGTGGGTCGACGACTGGCTCCTGCGGGCCGGTCACGGCTTCAGCAGACGCGCCAACTCGGCTGTGCCCCTGGCACGCCACGCACGTCCCGACGCCGCGACCCTGCGACATATCGGTGAGTGGTACGCCGACCGCGGCCTCCCTCCGCTCCTCGCCTCCCCGGATCGCCTCATCCCGTCGGGCTCCGTTCCCGGAGACCCCGGGGTCGAGGTACAGATGCTGACCGCCGACCTGCCGGGGCTCCGCGCGCGCACCGGCGAGATGCACGGACGGACAGTGCAACTCGATCCGCAACCGGACACCCGCTGGTTGAGCGCATACGCCGGTGGGCGCGCGTCGCGCGGACTCGACACCGTGGCCGGCGTCGTGACCGCCGGGGACGGCCCGATGACCTTCGCGACCGTCGACGATGCAGCAGCGATCGGGCGGGGTTCGGTGACCGAGTCGCCGGACGGACACCGGTGGCTGGGGTTGACCGCCCTGTGGACCGACCCGGGCTCGCGCGGGGGCGGGCTCTCCTCCGCGGTGGTCGCGGCGCTGACGGCGTGGGGGGTCGAGCAGGGCGCCGACTCGGTCTACCTGCAGGTCGAGTCCACCAACCGGTTGGCCGGATCGTGGTATCGCCGCCTGGGTTTCGGGCTGCATCACACCTATCGCTATGTGACACCGCACGTGCCGGCCGCGTCGGAGGACATCCGATGAGGATCGCCACCTGGAACGTCAACTCGATCCGCGCCCGGTCCGAGTCCGTCGTCGCCTGGGCGGAGACCGCCGGCGTCGACGTTCTCGCGATGCAGGAGACCAAGTGTCACGACGACGCGTTCCCGCTGATGAGTTTCCTCGCCGCCGGTTACGACGTCGCGCACGTCGGGCAAGGCGCCTACAACGGTGTCGCGATCGCCTCACGGGTCGGGCTCGACGAGGTCGAGATCTCCTTCGACGGCGTGCCGACGCACCCGGTCGACGGCCAGCCGATCCGGGAGGCGCGGTCGATCTCCGCGCGCTGCAACGGTGTTCGCGTCTGGAGCCTCTATGTACCCAACGGCAGGACACCCGACGACCCGCACTACACGTACAAGCTCGCCTGGCTCGACGCGCTGCGGAATCACATCACCCTGCGGCTGGCCCACGACCCCGCCGCGGACATGATGCTCGCCGGCGACTGGAACGTCGCCCAGACCGACGACGACGTGTGGGATCGCGAGTACTTCGAGGGACGCACACACGTGACCCCACCCGAACGCGCTGCAGTGCAGGGGTTTCTGGAGGCCGGCCTCGTCGACTCGGCCCTTCCGTACGCCCCGGGGTACACCTTCTGGGACTACACCCAGCTGCGGTTCCCCCGGAACGAGGGCATGCGCATCGACTACGCGTTCTGCTCGCCCGCTCTCGACACCCGCATCATGGGCGCCGTCGTCGATCGCGCCGCGCGAAAAGCGAAGGGCGCCAGCGATCACGCCCCGGTGGTCTTCGACATCGCCGACTGACCGCGGCTGCGCAACACAACTACTCCCTCAGGTGCGAACCTCCCCATGCTCCCTGAGGTGCGAGGAGCGATAGCGACGAGCCACGAAGGGCGCGGCGAGATGCGTCGCGAGGCCCTTCGAGGCTCGCTTCGCTCGCACCTCAGGGAGCAGGGGCGCCGTCAGGCGAACGACTTCCCGACGATCCAGTAGGCCTGCGACTTCACCGACTTCTTGGGAATCCCATAATCGTTCCTGAACAATCCGGCGACCGTGCGGGTGCTCGTGGAATCGAGTGCAACCCAACCGAAGTGGTCGGCGGCGTCGAAGGCGGCGGATCGGACCGCGTCGACGAGGGCCGCGCCGTCGCGCTCACGCGGAAGCCAGTGCACCGTATCCTGCGCGCGGGCGCGCAGCGGCAGCGACCTGTCGCTCTCGTGCTGATACTCGAACCAGATCGTCGCACCCGCCCCGGAGTCGCCGAGCGAGTCCAGCAGCGAGTTGATCGCCGGTAGCGAGGCGGTGTCACCGGCGACGAGCCATCCCGCCGGCGCGGGGTCGGGGATCGCGAACTTCGAGCCCATCAGGGTCGCGCCGATGGCGTCACCCACATGTGCGTCCTGAGCCCATCGGGCGGCGGTGCCGTCGTGGATCGCGAACTCGATGTCGAAGGTGTCCGTCGCCGGGTCGGGATCGACGAGCGTGTAACCGCGCTGATGCAGCTTGCCACCGTCGGCGAACCAGAGGCGCACCCACATGGTCGGGTGGATCGCGGAACCGGTGAGGAGCCCGCCACCGTGGAAACGCAGTCGCAGATAGTGATCCGTCACCGCCTCTTTGCCGGTGAGGGTGAAGGTGAAGTCGTCACCGCCAAGGATCTTCATGACGGCGCCCTGCCAGCCGCGCCCCTTCGTGGATACCTCGCTCATGTCTGAACCTCTCTACAGTGCCTCCCCGGCCCGGGGTCCGGGCCGGGGAGACACTGTCATTCTCGTGACCGTCGGCATGACACGACGCACCACGGAAAACCGGACCTACTGGAAGGTGCCGTTCTCGACCATCTGACGGGCCTCGAGGCGACGGATCTTGCCGGATGTGGTGCGCGGCACCGAGTCCGGCGCGACGAAGATGACCTCGGCGGGCATGATCCCGCACGCCGACGCGACCTCGGAGTTGACCTCTGCACGCGCCTGGTCGGGATCGGACCCCTTGTACTCGGCGAGGATCACCAGGCCCGGCCGGGCCGAACCCTCCCCCCGCGCCATGGCGACGACGCCGCCGCGACGCACACCGGCGACTTCGGCGGCCGCGCGCTCGATCTCGATCGGGAACAGGTTGCGGCCCGCGACGATGATGACCTCCTTGGCCCGGCCGCAGATCACCAGCCGATCGTCGATCAGGTAACCGAGGTCGCCGGTCGAGAACCATTCGCCCGCACCGAGATCGGCGTCGCCCAGGTAGCCGCGCATCATCGACGCGCCGCGGATCTCCACGTGTCCGACGTTGCGCCCGTCGATGACCGGGACGTCGACATTCGGCTCGACGATGCGAACCTGCATGCCGCCCAGCGGCTTACCGAGGATCGCGTACCGGCGGCGAATGGGCTCGCCACCGCCGGGCGGGGTCACGGTGACCTCGTCGTAGTGCACCCCCTCGCCGACCGCGGGCATCGTCACCGCGCAGGCGGATTCGGCCATACCGTAGGCGGGTGCCGCGGCGGAACGATCGAATCCGAACGGCGCGGTCGCCTCGAGGAACTTGTCGAAGGCATCGGCGTCGATCGGCTCACCGCCGCTGATCGCGACGCGCAGGTGTGAGAGGTCGATGTCGCGCAGCAGTTTGCCGTAGCGGCCGAGGATGTCGTAGGCGAAGTTCGGCGCCGCGGTGACGGTCGTCTTGGTCTCGGTGAGCCACTGCATCCACTTGAAGGGCGCCGCCGCGAAGGCGGTGTTCGGCACGATGTAGGCGGGGATGCCGGTGGTCATCCCGGCGAGCAGGAACATCAGACCCATGTCGTGGTAGAGCGGCAGCCAGCTGAACCCGGTGTCGCGGGTGCGGTGGAGGCCGAGCCGGCTGACCAGTTCGATGGCGTTCGAGTAGACGGCCGAGGCCGTCAGGGCGACGGTCTTGGGGTCTCCGGTCGATCCGGCGGTTCCCTGGAGGACGGCGATGGTGTTGCCGTTGACGTTACGGGCGACGAAGTCGGTGGTGTCGGCGCCGAGGCCGTACTCGCCCACTCGCGCGATGTGCAGCCGTCCCTCGACCTTCGACAGCAGGTCGAGCTGGGCTCCGCTGCCGAGGACGGTGCCGACGCCGATCGACACGTACCGGTGGTAGGTGTTCTGCGCCCATCGCTCCTCGTCGGCCCCCCGGATGGGGCCCGGCAGGATGGTGACCGGAACACCGGCGAGCCACGCGCCCTGGATGGCGGCGATCAGGTCCACCGTGGGGTCCCCGATGAGGCCGAGCGCCTGCGGCTCGTGCAGTTCGCTGTCAGCCAGCAACTGGACCGCGATCTGCTCCGCGCGGGCATGGACCTCGCGCCACGGCGCCGTCACCCACTCGCCGGTGTCGGAGTCCAGGACGGACAGACTCGTATCCCCCGCCAGCATCGCCTCACGAACGGTGGCCGCCAACGCATTGGTCGAGCCCGCTTCCTCCAGGATCACGCTGTTCTGCGACATTCTCGTTTCCCGTTCTCGCCAGCACCTGGCGTCGGTCGTCTGATCGTCTTCCGGTCGTGTGAGCGACCGAGTGGTCATACCGCGGGTCGTCCCCGACCGCTGGTCTCGGCGAACACAACTGCTCGCACCATTTGGGTAGGGTAGCCTAATCTTTCTCGGACACAAGACCCCGAGTCGATCATCGCGACTACGTGATCCGCGTCATCCGATGAGACCAATACGTGAAACTTAGGCTAACCTAATTCGCGTCGGCTCGCGGGGCCCTCGCCGACATTGCCCAGAGATTGGGCGGAGCGGTTAGTTAGTATAACCTACCCTAAATGCGGGTTCCCCGGACTGAGTAAACATCTCACCGAACTGCGAGAGGCACGCCGGCTGATGGCCACGAATTCCCAGACCACGGATCTTGTCACCGCGGCCGACATCGTCGCCGAGGTGTCCGAGGCCCTCGGCCTGACGCCCGAGTCGATAGACCCGGAGCAGGACCTCATCGCCCAGGGACTCGACTCGCTGCGGATGATGCGACTGGCCGGCACCTGGCGCAAACGCGGCCTCGACGTCGACTTCGCCCGCCTCGCCGCACAACCCACGGTCACGGCCTGGGCGGCACTTCTGCGCTCCTCGGCCGGTCGGCCGAGCGACGCGAACCCGGCCGGTGCCGGCGCGGCCGCCGCCGCGACTTCGGACATCCGCGACCAGGTGGCCACGGCGCTCGGCGTGACCCCCGAGTCGATCGACCCCGAGCAGGACCTCATCGCACAGGGACTCGACTCGCTGCGGATGATGCGACTGGCCGGCACCTGGCGCAAACGCGGCCTCGACGTCGACTTCGCCCGCCTCGCCGCGCAACCGACCATCACCGCGTGGGCGGCGTTGCTGGGCGGCACGCCCGCGCCGACCACCGACGACCTCGCACCTTCGTCATCGGAACCGACCGAAGGACCGTTCCCCCTCGCTCCGATGCAGCACGCCTACTGGATCGGCAGGTCGGACAGCCACGCGTTCGGCAATGTCGCCGCTCACCTCTACATCGAGTTCGACGGTTCCGACGTCGACCGCGACCGCTTCACCTCGGCGATGGCCGCGCTGCTGGAACGCCACCCGATGCTGCGCGTCCGAGTACTTCCCGACGGCACCCAGGAGATCGGCCCGGCACACCCCGAAGCCATTGCGGTGCACGACCTTCGGGAACACTCACCGGAGACGGTCGAGCAGGTCCTGGCGGCCCGCCGCGCGGACGGCACCCACCGCGCCCTGCCGGTCGACGAGGGAGCGGTGATCCGCGCCGAACTGAGTCTGCTGCCGGGGAACTCGACCCGTGTCCATCTCGACGTCGACATGATCGCCGCCGACGCGATGAGCTACCGCGTCCTCGTCGACGACTTCGCTCGCCTGTACCGCGGCGAGTCCCTGCCGGAACTCGGCGTCACCTTCGCGACGATCACCGCGGATCGCACGTCGCGGGAGATCCGCGACGACGACGTGACCTGGTGGCGCGAAAGGATTCCCACACTCCCCGGCCCGCCCGAACTCCCGCTCGACGAACGTGCGATGCGCGGCGATGTCGAACCGCACAGCGTCCGCCTCCACCATTCGGTGTCCGCGTCGGACTGGAAGCGACTCGAGGAGCACGCGCACCGGCGCGGCGTCACCCCCGCGGCCGCGGTGGCCGCAGTCTTCGCCGAAGCCGTCGGAACACATTCGGCCACACCGCGATTCCTGCTCACGGTACCGTTGTTCGATCGTCCACAGGTCCATCCGGACGTCGAGCGGGTGGTGGGCGACTTCACGTCGTCGATCCTCGTGGGCGTCGACCTGAGCGAGCCGGCGACGCTCGCCGAACGTGCGCGATCGATGCGGGCATCGATGCACGAGGCCGCCGCGCACGGTTCGATGAACGGACTGGACGTGCTTCGCGAACTGAGTCGCCACCGCGGCGAACCGGTGGTCTCGCCGATCGTGTTCACCAGCGCGCTGGGACTGGGAGACCTCTTCTCGCAACAGGCAACCGACGTGCTGGGTGATCCGTCGTGGATCGTCTCGCAGGGCCCTCAGGTACTGCTCGACGCACAGGTGACCGAGGTGGCCGGCGGACTGCTCCTCAACTGGGACGTCCGTGCCTCCGACCTCGAACTCACCACCGCACGTTCGATGTTCGACCACTATGTCCGTCTGCTCGGGCTCCTCGTCGACGGTGAGTGGGATGTGCCCGCGCCGGCTCCGATCACGGCCGAGGTTCGAGCACAGCGTCTTTCGGTGGAGAGTCCGCTCCCGGCCACCGACACCTTCGACGGCACCCTGCACGGAACCTTCTTCGCCCGCGCCGCCGAGCGTGCCGGGGCACCGGCAGTCGTGTCCGACGCACGCATCTGGACCCACGCCGAATTGGCCGACGAGGCCCGCCGAGTCGCCGGAGCCCTGGTCGCAGCCGGGGTCACACCGGGTGACACGGTCGTCGTGCACCTCCCCAAGGGCGGCGACCAGGTCGTCGCCGCACTCGGAGTGCTCGCCGCCGGCGCGGCCTACGTCCCGATCGCCCCCACCCAGCCCCGGGCGCGCCGCGAGCGCATCGTCGACGTCGCCACCCCGGCCGCAATTCTCACCTCCGAACCCGCCGCCTGGACCTCTGCCGAAGCCACCGTGCTCGAGGTGAACGACGCCCGACGCACCGATCCGGTCGACCCGGTCGCGATCGGCGGCGACGCCCTCGCCTACGTCCTGTTCACCTCGGGCTCCACCGGATTGCCCAAGGGCGTCCAGGTTCCGCACCGGGCCGCGGTCGCCACGATCACCGACCTCGTCGACCGGTATGCGATCGGAGCCGACGATCGTAGCCTGCAGGTGTCCTCGCTGGAGTTCGACCTCTCGGTCTTCGACATCTTCGGCCTGCTCGCCGTCGGCGGCGCCGTCGTCGTGCCCGGCGACGACGAGCAGACCAGGGTCGACGACTGGGCGCGGCTGCTCACCCAGCACTCGGTGAGCGTGCTCAACTGCGTGCCGTCGATCCTCGGCATGCTCCTCGATCTCAACCCCCTGCCCGCGTCGCTACGGATGATCATCATGGGCGGCGACAAGGTCGACGTGTCGCTGCTCGAGCGCGTCGGCGCACAGCTGCCCGATTGTCGCGTGGCCGGCCTCGGCGGGACCACCGAGACGGCGATCCATTCCACCATCTGCGAAGCGGATGCCGTCCCGGCCGGAATGGCGTTCGTGCCGTACGGGATTCCGCTCCGCGGCGTCCGCTGCCGGGTCGTCGACGACGCCGGCCGCGACCGCCCCGACCTCGTGCCGGGTGAACTGTGGATCGGCGGAGCCGGCGTGGCCGACGGTTACCGCGGCGACCCCGAGCGCACCGCCGATCGTTTCGTCGAGCACGAGGGACAGCGTTGGTACCGCACCGGCGATCTCGCGCGTTACCTCCCGGGTGGCTTCCTCGACTTCCTGGGCCGCGCCGATCACATGGTGAAGATCCGCGGGTACCGCGTCGAACTCGGTGAGGTCGAGGCCGGGTTGCTGGGTCTGGCCGGGGTGGGCTCGGCCGTCGCCTGGTCCGACGGTCGCGACCTGCGTGCCGCGGTGGTACTCACCGACGGATCGACCGAGGACGACGCCGCCCTGCGCGCCCGGTTGTCGGAAGCCCTTCCACGGCACATGGTCCCGCGGTCCATCACGGTCCTGGACCGGTTCCCGCTGACTCCGAACGGCAAGCATGACCGCAAGGCCATCGCCGCCGGCGTCCGGTCCGACGACGACGACGTCGAGTCGGTCGCGCCGCGCGGCCCGGTCGAAGAGGCCCTCACCCTGATCTTCGGGGAGGTCCTGCCGACACCGCCCGCGAGCGTCACCGAGGACTTCATCTCCCTCGGCGGCGATTCCGTCCAGGCCACCCGCGTGGTCGCACTGACGCGCCAATGGCTCGACGCACCCGGCCTCTCGGTCGCCGACATCTTCTCGCGGCGGACGATCGCGGGGCTCGCCGGACGACTCACCGAACTCGGCGGGGAACGCGCTGAGTTCGTGGCACAGACCTTCCTCGACGTCCTGCAACTCACCGACGAACAGGTGGAGGCCGAGATCGCGCGCGGCTGACCGCATCCGGCACCTTCTCCGGCACACCAACAGACCACCTCCCAGAGCAAAGGCATCATGACCATTTCCTCCGCCCCGACCTACGACCTGACCTCGGTCGACCTCGACGACGTATCGCACGCCGCGACGGTCCACGGATGGCTCACCCATCCCAAGGCCAAGTACTGGGACATGCTCGACAGCTCGGTTGCAGACGTGGAGAAGATGATTCGCGAGTCGGCCGAGGCCACCGCCGGCACGCCCTACGGAATGCGCCTGGGCTACCACGACGGGCGCCCGCAGTTCCTGTTCGAGCTCTACGACCCGGCCACCAGCGAACTCGCCGACCCCGCGAGCGGTTACGTACCCGCCGACGGTGACATCGGCATGCACCTGCTGGTCGCCCACGCCGAACAGTCCCTGCCGGGCTTCACCGGCGCGGTGATGCTGCACATCATGCGGACCGCGATCCTGGAGGTCGGCGCCGCGCGCGTCGTCGTCGAGCCCGACGTCCGCAACAAGGCCGTGCACCGCCTCAACGCGAGTGTCGGCTTCCGCGTCGACGGCGACTACCCCGTCGGGAACAAGACCGCGCACCTGAGCTATTGCACCCGAGCCGACTTCCTCGAGGTGACCGACAACGGCAAGTGCGTCGGACCCGTCGAGGTCACGGACCTGGGGGCGTAGATCGTTGACTCTCCAGGACATCGGGACCATTCCGGGATTCGCGACGCGCACGGCCGGGGGGTCGGGTGCGCGAAGCCTTCGCCAGACGTATCACACCAGGATCGCGAAGAAGATCCTCGCCGAGTTCTCCCACGAGCGGGCACTCGCCCCGGTGGCGAGTGGCGACGGGTACATCGTCTCCTCCGCCGACGGCCGCACCGACTACCACTTCCGCGCCGACCGACTCGCCCTGGACAGCTGGGCGATCGACGAGTCGACGCTGCGTCGTGTGCGCGACGGCGCCGAACTCCCGATCGACGCGGTGGCGATGATCGTCGACCTGGCACCGTTCCTGGGGATCGGTCCCCAGGCGCTGCCGGAGTACCTCGAGGAGTTCATCAACACCCTGGCGATCAGCGCCGACCGTCCGGACGAACGACGCATCCCAGCAACGGATCTCGCTCACGCCGACTTCCAGACCATCGAGGCGACGATGACGGAGGGGCACCCGTGCATCGTCGCCAACGCCGGCCGTCTTGGGTTCAGCGCGGACGACATCGAGCGCTACGCCCCCGAGGTGGGCAACCACTTCAGGCTCGTCTGGCTCGCCGTCCGTCGCGAGGACTGTGACGTCGCCACCGTCAGCGACGTCGACTACGACGCGCTGCTCCTCGACGAGCTCGGACCCGAGACGCTGTCCGACTTCGGGGACGCCCTGCGCGAAGTCGGTTGTGACCCGGCCGATTACCGATACCTCCCGGTGCATCCCTGGCAGTGGGTCGAGAAGGTACGCAAGCTCTACTCCGCCGACATCGCCGACCAGCGCATCGTCGAGGTCGGCACGAGCCCCGACCTCTATCAGGCACAGCAGTCGATCCGCACGGTGTTCAACGCGACCACCCCGACCCGCAACTACGTCAAGGTCGCACTGTCGATCGTGAACATGGGTTTCACACGCGGGATGTCGGCCGACTACATGCGGACGACGCCGCTGATCAACAACTGGGTCCGTGGACTCGTCGCCGACGACCAGTACCTCGCCGCGATCGGCTTCGAGATGATCTTCGAGGTCGCGGCGATCGGTTACCGCAGCCCGACGTTCACGCCGATCACGCAGCCGGGGTCGGAGTACCGCAAGATCCTGTCCGCGCTGTGGCGACAGAGCCCGGTGCCGCTGGCAGCCGCCGACGAGCAACTGTCGACCATGGCCGCGCTGCTTCACATCGACCACCTGGGGGAGCCACTGGTCGGCGCGTTCATCGACCGTTCGGGTGTCCCCGCGACCGAGTGGATCCGTCGCTACCTGCGCACCTATCTACATCCCATCGCCTACCTGCTCTACCGATACGAGCTGAAGTTCTCGCCGCACGGGGAGAACCTCATCCTCGTTCTCGCCGAGGGCATCCCGGTGCGAGCGATCCTCAAGGACATCGGCGAGGAGGTCTCGGTGTTCGGCGAGGCGGACGGACTCCCGGAGAGCTGCGCCCGCGTCCGGACCACCGAACCGGACGAGATCCGCAACCTGGGTGTGCTGTCGGACGTCTTCGACGACTTCCTGCGTCCACTCGCCGAGATCCTGCACACGCACGGCATCGTCGGCGACGACGAGTTCTGGTCGCTGGTGGCCGAGAGCCTGCGTGAGTTCGTCGCGGCCCACCCCGATCTGGAAGACAGGTTCGCTCGCTGGGATCTGTTCGCACCGGAGTTCGGGGCGGTGCACATGAACGGGCTGCAACTGCGCAACAACAAGCGCATGGTCGACATCGAGGACTCCTACGCATCGCTGATCGACGCGGGTCACCGGCTCGTCAATCCGATTGCGCCGCCGAGGGACCGGTGAGGGAGATGACCACCACCCGCACCCACGCACCCGACGACGCGGAGATCCTGCGTGATGGCCACGGCATCCCGCACGTCCTCGCCTCGACGCCGCGCGGCGCACTGTACGGACAGGGCCGGGCATGCGGCGAGGACCGGCGCTGGCAGATCGAGTTCATGCGGCTGCGCGCCGAGGGACGTACCGCCGAGGTCTTCGGGGCCGGCTGCGTCGAATGGGACACCTTCGCCCGCCGCGCCCAGCTCGACGTGGCGGCGAAACGCATCTTCGACGCATCGTCCACCCGGACCCGCGAGCTCGTCACCGCCTACGCCAACGGCGTGAACAGCACCCTCGGCGACCTCGAGAAGGCCTCTGCTGCACCGGAACTCGAGGCGTTGGCGCATCGCCCGCTGCCGTGGCGGCCGTGGACGCCGATCTCGGTGTTCATCATGCACCACGTGCTCTTCGGCCGGTTCACCACGAAACTCTTCCGCCTGCACGCCTGCCGCACGCTCGGTTTGGATGCGCTGCGGTTCTGGGACTTCGAGACGCGGGAGACCGACCCCACGGTGCCCGCGATGCCCGATGAGGCGTTCCTGGGGGAGATCCTCGCGATCACCCGCCCGGCGTCGCCCGAGCAACCCGCCCCGGCGGTGGATCTCGGCGATCCGACGTCGGGCAGCAACGCCTGGGGTGTGTCCGCCGAGCGGAGCTCGACCGGTGCGCCCATCGTCGCCGGCGACCCGCATCGATTCCTCGAACTGCCGGGCATCTATCAGCAGTTCCACCTCGCCTCGACAGGTCCGCACGAAGCGTTCGACATGGCCGGGTTCGCCTTTGCCGGCGTCCCGGGAGTCCCGCACTTCTGTCAGGGCGACGACATCGCCTGGGGCATCACGAATGCCATGGGTGACTATCAAGATCTGTACCTCGAGCGATTGACGCGCGACGAGGCCGGCACGCTCCTGGTCGAGGTACCGGGCGGCGGGCGGGTGCCGGCCGGGGTGAGCACCGAGACGATCCTCGTCCGGGATGCCGAACCCGTTGCCGTGCAGCTCCTCACCACCCCGAACGGTGCCGTCGTCTTCGGCGGCCCCGACGAGTCGTTCGCGATGAGCATCCGGTCCCCGCTGCTCACCGAAGAAGTCACCTTCGACGCGCCGATCGACCTCCTCTTCGCGCACACCGTCGCCGATGTCGAAGCAGCCCTGACGAAGTGGGTCGAGCCGGTCAACCGCGCGGTCATCGCCCACGCCGACGGCACCGTCGCCACCCACGTGGCCGGCCGGGTGCCGGTCCGCGCGCCCGAGAACTACTGGTTGCCGGTCCCGGGCTGGGACGAGCGCTACCAGTGGCGCGGATACGAGGCGGGTTCGCTCGGTGACCCCGGCTTCGACGCGACCCTCCGCTCCCTGAGGAATCCGGAGCTCGCGGAGGCCACCCCCCGCTCCCTGAGGAGCCCGGAGCTTGCGGAGGGCGTCTCGAAGGGTCCCGCCTTCACCGTCACCGCCAACCAGCGGATGTCCGATGTGCCTGCGTTGCAGCCGCTCACGAGTGAGTGCGTCGAACCGTTCCGGGCCGACCGGATCACCGCGCGACTCGACGATCTCGGTTCGGTGAGTCCGGCGGATTGCGCCGACATCCACACCGATGTCCGGCTCGAGCAGGCGACCGTCGTCCAGGAGTTGCTGTCACGTGTACGCGGCGCCGACGCCGAGGCCGAAGGCATCCGGGAGCGCCTGGTGGCGTGGGACCGGTCGATGATCGCCGACAGCACCGACGCGTATCTCTATGCCGAGTTCCGTACCCAGTTGGTTCTCGGGGTCGCGAGTACCGACGTGCTCGCGCCGCTGCGCGGGCCGCACGGATTCCCGGCGGTGTTCCAGCCGTGGTTCGTGCCCGAGCCCCGTCTCGCGACCGCGCTGACCTCCGTCGTCGCCAACACGGCGGGGATCGGCATCGACATCGAGGCCGTGGCGGTCGCCGCCCTCGATGCCGTGGTGGCCCGGATCGGGACCTTCGGTTCGACGCCCACGTGGGGCAGCGTCCATCGCCTGGCACCGATCCACGGATTCGACCTGGTCGGCGCGTCGCCGCAGCACCCGGATCTGTTCGCCACCCTTCGTCCGACTCCCCTGCCCCTGGCGGGGGACGCCGAGTGCGTCTTCGCCAACGCCGCGGCGGTCGGCACCCACCTGTGCATCACGGGTGCCGCCGCACGCTACGTGTGGGACCTCGCCGACCGCGGGGCGAGCCGTTGGATCGTCCCGCTGGGCGTGAGCGGTGATCCCCGTTCCGATCACTTCCAGGACCAGGCGCCGCGGTGGGCGGCGGGCGAGCTGATCGAGGTCGTCCGCGATTGGGATGTGTTGCGTGGCAAGACCGCAGCAGCGTCGACGACGTCCACCGCCACATCGACCGAGAGGGAGCCATGCCCGCGTTGACCGAAGCGCGACTGACGCTGTTGCGTCGTCGAATCGCGCAGACCGGCGAACCCGCCCGCACGGCCGCAGCTGACGAACCAAGGGCCTCCGTGCCGTTCGGCGAGTTCGGCACCGCCGAACGGCGGATGTGGCGGATCTACGAACTGGATCCGGAATCGGTGTCGCACAACATCGGACTCGTCCTGCAGTTCGGCGGTACGCGAACGCTCCGATCGGTCGTCGACTCCGCCGAACTACTCGTCGAGCGCTTCGGGGTCCTGAAATCGGTGGTCGAGGTCGACAACGCGGGCACGCCGCGTCGCCGCGCCGTTTCGCACGCGGGATCGTGGGACGCATCGGGCACGGTGTGGACCTGGGGCCTGCCGGACGCGGAGGCAACCGGACCCGTCGACGATGCCGACGCGATCGCGACCGCGCTGACCCGCACGCCATTCGATCTGACGTCGGATGTGCCACTCCGGCTTCGGGTCTCGGGCTCGGACGGCGACGTCACCATGATCCTCGTCGTGCACCATCTCGCCGTCGACGACACCTCATGGCCGCTGCTGCTGGGCACCCTGGTGTCAGGTTCGTGGCCCGGCGACGTCAACGCCGACTCCCGCCCGGTCTCACCAAATTCCGCGGCCGCCTCGGCAGCCGCCGAGGACGCGGTGCGCCACGCGCTCACGACCTGGGCCGCCGACGACGTCCGCTATCCGCTCAGCGGCGAGTTGCCCACCGAAAGTGCCGCCGACAGCTGGCTCTCGCCGATGGACGACCGGGACGGCATCAAGGTCGCCGCCCCGGTTGCGGCCGACTCGCTGGCCGCTTTCGGCCGGGTCGCGCAGACCGTCGGCGCCACCCCGAACGCGTTGCTGATCGGCGTGTGTTCGCTGGCGGCGTATGCCCTGACCGGCGCCGCCGACCACGTCCTGGTGGTGCCGGCCGACAACCGTCGTCGGACGCAGTCACCCCAGAACGTCGGATACTGCGGCAACATCATCCCGATGCGGTTCCGCATCGACCCCGACGCCACGGTCGAGCAGGCTCTGCGGGATGCGGGTGCGGCCATCTACCGATCGATGGAACACTCCGGCACCGATTTCGGGCCGATCCTGACCGCGTTGCGGCAGCAGGGCGGCCGTTTTCCCGTCATCGAGATCATGGCGTCGGTCCGGCCCGCGCCGCTGCGCGGGATCCCACAACCCGCCGACGCCCCGGTCACCTGCCGGTCGGTGTTCAACGGGATCGCCAACTACCCGCTCTCGATCGCCTTCGAGGCCGACGACGAGAGCACCCACGTCGAGGTCGACCACCAGCCGGGGATCGTCCCCGACGCGGTGGCCGACCGCGCCACCGCAGTACTCACCGCACTCGTCGACCTGATTCCGACGTCGTTGCACCAGAACGTCTCCGCACTCGTCGAAACCCTCGCCGAGAGCGCACCACAGAAGGGCAGCGCCGGATGACCGGCCTGCCACCGCGCCACCGCGCGCCAGAGTCAACAGGGGGGAACTCAGTGTCCGAAGACCGCCAGTCCGTATGGGGTGCCTCGCGATTCGCCCGTCCCGGCGATGGCTGGGCCGACGTCGGGCGCGGCTTGGCGGAGGTCGCGGCCGCGGTCGGCGACGACCACCACGGCGCCCCGCTGCCGAGCGGTGACCCCGTCGCGGTGCTCGGCGGGGTGACGGCACTACTCGGCCCGCACGGAGTCCCGGAGAACGGGATCGGGGAGTCCCAGGCGCTGACCCGGCTCGCCCGCCTGGTGGCCGAGTTCGGACTGGACCTCACCCATCCGATGGCGGCGGCGCATCTGCAACCCGCGCCGCTGTCGGTCGCGGTCGCCGCCGACGCCCTGGCCTCGGCCACCAATGCCTCACTCGACACCTACGATTCCGGCCCGGCCACACTGGCGCTCGAGACCTGGACCGTACAGTCGCTGGCTCGTATGGCCGGGTTCGGCGAACATGCCGGCGGTGTCTTCAGTCCCGGTGGATCGATCTCGAATCTGCTGGCGCTCATGATCGCTCGCGACCACACCGCTGCCCGGCGGGGCATCGACGTGCGGCACGACGGCGTCGGCGCGTTGCACCGCCCGGTCGTCTTCTGCTCGCGCGTGGCGCACTTCTCGGTTCACCGCGCCTGTGCGGCACTGGGACTGGGCGAGACCGCGGTCATCCCGGTCGAGGTCGACTCGCATCACCGGATGATCCCGGAGGCGCTGGAAGCGACCATCCGCGAGGCCGGCGCGGCGACACCGCTGGCGATCGTCGCCACCGCGGGTACCACCGACTTCGGTACCATCGACCCGCTCGGGGAGATCGCCGACATCGCCGAGCGGCACGAGATCTGGATGCACGTCGACGCCGCCTACGGTTTCGGCTCGCTGTTCTCCGACCGCCTCGCCGGTCTGCTCACCGGCGTCGAACGCGCCGACTCGGTCACCCTCGACCTGCACAAGGTCGGTTGGCAGCCGGCGGCCGCGAGCCTCATGCTGCTGTCCGACGCCGATCGCTTCGTGTCCCTGAACCGTTCGGTGGCCTACCTCAACCCCGACGACGACGTGGAGGCCGGGTACAGCGGCCTCCTGGGTCAGACGCTGCAGACGACGCGACGGCCCGACGTCCTCAAGGTCGCGGCGACCCTGCTCGCCTACGGACGCCGCACTCTGGGTGACATGCTCGACAAGTGCAACGACCTCGCGGTGTACGCCGAACAGCGAATCGCCACCGAACTGCAGCTCGAGCTCATCGCGCCGGTCACGCTGACCACCGTCGTGTTCCGGTATCGGTGCACCGATCTCGACGCGGTCAACGGCGAACTGCGGCGTCGGTTGATCGCCGACGGCAAGGCACTCATCGGCCGTACCCAGGTCCGGGTGCCCGGTGAGGAAGAGCCCCAGACCTGCCTGAAGCTGACCCTCCTCAACCCGGAAACCTCGGAGAGCGACATCGACGAGCTGTTCGACGAACTGTTGCGCGTCGCGCTCGAGGTGGAGTCGGAAGGCACCGCCGCACCCGGCGCGGAAGTCCACAGTGAAGAAATGGTGAGAGTGTCCGAATGACCCCAGAAGAGAAGACCACTGTCGAGAATGTAGACGTACTCGCGATCGGTTGCGGCCCATTCAATCTGGGCCTCGCCGCGCTCGCCTCGACGCTCGACGACGTGAACCTCCTGGTCGTCGACTCGCGAGACGAGTTCCGGTGGCATCCGGGCCTGATGTTCGACGACGCCACCCTCCAGGTGAGCTTCCTGTCGGACCTGGTGACGCTCGTCGACCCGACCCATCCGCTGTCGTTCCTGAACTACATGGCCGACATCGATCGCATGTACCGGTTCCTGGTACGCGAGAACTTTTTCCCGACCCGCATCGAGTACGAGGCCTACCTGCTCTGGTGCGTGTCCCGGCTCGACTCGCTCCGATGGGGCACCACCGTCGACGAGGTGGCCTGGGACGCCGAGGCCGACGCGTTCCGGGTGACCATGCACACCGGCACCACCTCCTCGACGGTCATCGCACGACACGTGGTGGTCGGCATCGGCACCGAACCGTTCGTCCCGCAGGCACTCTCGTCGGACTCGCCCGCGGTGGTCCACAGCTCCGACTACCTGTTCAACCAGGAGAAGGCGCTCGCCGCCGACACCGTCACCGTCATCGGCTCCGGCCAGTCGGGTGCCGAGATCGTCATCGATCTGCTGGAATCCAACCTACGCGGCGGCCCCGCGGTCCGATGGTGGACGCGCACACCATGGTTCGCGCCGCTGGACTTCACGAAGCTCTCGCTGGAGATGACCACGCCGGCCTACATGGACTACTTCCACAGCCTTCCCGAGGCCGCACGGGATCGGGTTCGCCCGCAGCACTGGCAGTTCCACAAGGGCATCTCCACCGACACCCTGGAGCGCCTGCACGACCTGCTGTACCGGCGCCAGTTGCAGGACAAGCTCAACCCGGTGCAGCTGCGGATCTCGGTCGAGGTCGAAGGCATCGACACCCTCGCCGACGGCAAGCTCCGGGTCCGCGGCCGTCACCTCGACACCGGCTCCGAGCTGGCCCACACCACCGACATGGTCATCGCCAGTACCGGCTACCAGGCCCGCAGGGCGGACTTCCTGGCCCCGATCGAGTCTGCGCTGCACCGGGATTCGCGCGGACGCCTGGTCATCGGCGCCAACCACGAGATCGAGACCGACGACGCCCTGACCAACCGGATCTTCGTCGCCAATGCCGAGGAGCACGCGCACGGCGTCTCGGCCCCGAACCTCGACATCGGCGCGGTCCGCAACGCACGCATCCTGAACACCGTGCTGGGCCGCGAGGCCTACCGCCTGCCCAGGCACACCGCGTTCACAAGTTTCGGCGCCTCGGACGACGACGACATCGTCGCGCCCTAACCCGCTAGCCGGCTCACGGCCCGATCCGCCACGTGCGGCTCGGGCCGTTGTCGTTGTTGCGAAGTGGCTTCGACACGGCTCCTCACTGCGCTCGTCGCCTGCTCAACCAGCGGTGGGCCCCCGCTCCCTGAGGAGCCCATGGCGACGGGCACCCCCTGCTCCCTGAGGAGCGCCCGGAGCTTGCGGAAGGCGCGGCCAACCCCCCGCTCCCTGAGGAGCGCCCGGAGCTTGCGGAGGGCGCGTCACGAAGGGTCTTCGCAACCCGACTCACCAGGACCCTTCGTGACGGCCTCCGCAAGCTCCGGCCTCCTCAGGGAGCAGTGATTGGGCTCGCTCCAACACAACGGGTTCTTTCGTAGTCCACGACGGCCGCCAGGCCGCGGATACTGAGGAGCGATAGCGACGAGCAACCCCCTGCTCCCTGAGCCTGAATCCGTGGAAGGGGTTTCAGGTGGGGTGGGTTGGGGCGCGTGATCGCCTGATTAGGTTGTGGGCGTGTGGTATTCGCTGACCTGTGTCAGCTTTTTCACTGGGGTTCCTTGGTGGTGGGTGGGCGGGTGTGGTTGGTAGGTCAGGGAGTATGCACTGCGGTCCATAGGGTGGTGAAGGCGTGTTGGGTGGGCCAGTGTCGGGGTAGGTGCAGGACCGGGGTTCGTGCTGGTCGGGCTAGTCGGGCGGGTATCGCGATGAGTGTGCGGCGCAGCGTAGCGCCCCGCGCGGCCCGCAGTTTGGGGGTGTTGGTGAGTGCGGCGAGGGTGCGCATCAGGTTGTGGCTGATCGCGGT
>NZ_JAGRQM010000060.1:0-776 GCF_018132775.1 Gordonia sp. SCSIO 19800
CTCGACGACGCCGCCTGACCGCTGCCGCCACAGACCACCAGACTTTCGCGTAGCACCTTCCGCACCCGGGCCACACCTGGGACCGCATCAGTCCCTTGACAACTCCACAGTGACACTCCAGTCGGCTCCGTTCCCGGTCGGATCGTGGACCGGGAACGGGGCCGTACTGTGACACCCTCGCCGCTACTCCGCCCTTGCACCTGGACCACATGCGGGCTGACGGCCGCCGTGAACTGCCAAATGGGCTGCCGCCCCGTCAGTGGGCCGCGATACTTCCGACTGCGGCAAATCGATGTCCGGTAGCGCACCCTGTTGGGCAGCTTCACCTGCAGGCCGAAGTTCCTCTTAGACAACTGCGCCCAATGGAAAGACCGGCATCGCTGTATGCCCGTGCCCCCGACATTGAAGCGCTCCTTCGGCCGAACGTGCGCTACTGACAACATACGCAACCGATCCGCGGAAGCGTGGCTGCCCCACCCCCGGCCGCAAGGCTCAACCGAGGAGCGCAGTCGACCTCGACCGGCGGGACTGTCTCGCATACCTGCCCCGACTTGTGACCGACAGACTGCAACTCGACTCCCAGACCTCGATCGAAGTCTGCCGGTCGAGTTGAAGTTTGCCGGTCGCCGGACCCTTCGTGGCTCGTCGCTACGCTCCTCGCACCTCAGCCTGGATCCGTGGACGGGTGCGGGGTGTCGGTAACGTGAAAATGCCCTCTGAGCTGGAATGATTGGTGGTGTTGAGACACAAAACATTCCAGCTCAGAAGGCACTTTC
>NZ_JAGRQM010000061.1:0-749 GCF_018132775.1 Gordonia sp. SCSIO 19800
GGTGTGGCCCGGGTGCGGAAGGTGCTACGCGAAAGTCTGGTGGTCTGTGGCGGCAGCGGTCAGGCGGCGTCGTCGAGTCGCATGGTGCGTCGGTTGTAGGCGGGTAGTGGTCGGCGTTGCGGGTCAATACTGGCGGGTGGGACAAGCCAGGGATGGCGGTCGAAACCCATCACGATGTCCCAGCCGTGGTGGTGGACCTGCGTATGGCAGCGCTGACACAGCAAACAGCCGTTGTCGAGGTCGGTGGGTCCGCCGTCGGCCCACGACTTGATGTGGTGGACCTGGGTATGTGACGGTGGTGCACCACATTTGATGCAGCAGGCGTCGCGGACGATGATTGCCTTGCGGAGGTGTGCCGGATACAACCGACGGGTGTGACCCATCTGCAGCGGTACGCCCTCACCATCGAGGATGATCTCGGTCAGGGATCCGTCGCAGGAGACCTGTTTCGCGGTGGCATGGCTGACCGATCCGGTCCACGGCAGCGTCGCCAGGTCTCCGGTCGCGGGGATCGTCAGCATCAGTTGCGTGCGTGGGCTTCCGACGGTGTCGAGGGTGGCGCCGATCGCTGCTTGATCGAGGATCAGTTCGAAGGCGTCGGCGCGGCGTTGCTCGGCGGTGCGCCGGTCCTCGGTGCCGTCGGGTTCGGGCCGTGGACGCGATCGTTCGTCGATCATGGCCTGGAACTTCTCGCCGACGATCTGGGTGAGGTCGGCCCGGATTTCGACGCGGCCGTCGTCGGTGGTGTG
>NZ_JAGRQM010000062.1:0-706 GCF_018132775.1 Gordonia sp. SCSIO 19800
GGGTTTCGCCGATCGGTTGTCGGTGTCGCCTTTTGATGGTTGGTGCTGGTGTGTGGGCAGGGTGGATCGCCAGCGTTGGGTTCGCTGGTTGTTCGGGTTCTGAGGTGGGGTGGGCGGCGGTGACGGGGCGCGGTGACCGAGGGGCTGGTTAGGCGGTGAGGCGTTGCCAGCCGTGGCGTATGTGGTGGTTGTAGGGCCAGTCGGTGGGTAGTCGCAGGGTGGTGGTGCGGGCGTGGGTGATGATCTTGCCGCCGACGGTGAACAGGCGGTGGCGCAAGCGTTTGGGTTCCCAGCGGCGGATGGGGTCGTGGCGGTGGTAGCCGAGGGTTTGAGTCCAGGCAATGAGGTCGGAGGCCAGGGCGACGATATCGAGCCACAGTTGGTTTTTGGCGAATGAGTCGAACGGTAGGTTGGCCATGCCGGTGTCTTTGAGGCAGCGGATACGGTCTTCGGCGCGGGCACGTTGACGGTGACGCAGTTCCAGGATCGGCAGTGTCCAGCCGCGGCCGCGGGTGTTGGTGGCGAACACGGTGTAGCGGCGGCCCTCGATGTCGGTGATGAGGTGTTGGGCTCCGTTGTGAGGATATTCGCGGCGCGCGATCAGCCGCATCCCGGGTGGCCAGGGCTGGTAGGCGGTTTCGGTGTCACGGACCGAGCGCGGCATGTGGTCGGTGATTTCGGCGACCTGGGCATCAGCTCGTGGATC
>NZ_JAGRQM010000063.1:0-671 GCF_018132775.1 Gordonia sp. SCSIO 19800
GGTTGAGCCGGCAACGAGCCGCTAGGCGAGTCGCCCACCCCCGCTGGTTGAGCCGGCAACGAGCCGCTAGGCGAGTCGCCGTGTCGAAACCACCTGGCAACCCGACGAACTCAGCCATCGCCAACCCGGACGGCACCATACCGCAACGCCCAGAGCCCATTTCGTCGACAACGATGTCACTCCTGTGGAGACTCAACCGGAATTGTCGGTGGCCGGGTTTACATTGTTTTTCAACGGATCACCTGGTCGCAGCGGGTGAGTGGACAGGCGTCGGGGGGCGTGGTGAAGGCTTGGACCGATCTACCGGGCCAGTTCGTCGCCGGGGTCGATCCTGCCCACGCCGCCGAGACCGACATGGTGTTGTTGATGGCCGGCCTCGACGCCACCCGGCGCGGCGAGTCCTACCTCGCCTGGCACCAGTATCAGACGATCGCAGCGATGACCGACCGCCTGATCACCACCAGCGCGTCCGGGTTCGTGATGGACGGCCATGCCGATTGCGCGGCCCGCATCGCCCGCCAGGCCGGGGTGTCGCGACGGCATGCCGAAACCCTGATCGATGAGGCGATCGCGCTGCGGGATCGGCTCCCCGAGGTTGCCGACACCCTGCGTGACGGGGTCCTGTCGCAGTGGCAGATCCGGTTGGTCATCTCCCGCACCGAACTGATCCC
>NZ_JAGRQM010000064.1:0-671 GCF_018132775.1 Gordonia sp. SCSIO 19800
GCGCGAACCGCGGACGAGCCGAAGCCATGACCTCTCGCATTGCCGCCCCTCAATCACAAAGTTCGGTCTACCGAATAAAACTATTCGATACACCGTAGTTGATGGGGCGGCACATGACGAGACCCGAGGAACTTGGGTGGTGTCGACGGCTCGTAAGTGCGAGCGCGCCGCAGCGGGGCGCATCACCGCTTGTCATCTGCGTACCGAAATACTACGCTACGTAGTATTTCGGTGTGGGCAGGAAGAGCAGGTGAGACCCGGATGGCGATGCGGGCGAGGAAATCCCGGCGGCCGATGGTGCTGGGAGTCGACTGGCAGACAGCTGCGGATCACGTCGCCGACCGCGCACTTCGTTCTCTCGCGAGTGATGACGACTTCCAGGGTGCGGCGTTACCCATACGACGACGATGATGCACACCGGCAGCATCGAAGCGCCGACGCCGCGACGACCACGCCGCCGGCTTAGCCCCCTACTCAGATTGTGGCGTTCGCTGACGTCGATGAAAACAGCACTCATGCTGCTGTTCCTGTTGGCCGCGGCGGCAATCCCGGGCGCTCTGCTGCCGCAGCGCCCACTCAACGAACAGAAAACAACCCAGTACATTGCCGACCGCGGCGCCCTCGGCACTTGGATGGACAGACTGCAGCTCTTCGACGTCTTCGCCAGCTCG
>NZ_JAGRQM010000065.1:0-635 GCF_018132775.1 Gordonia sp. SCSIO 19800
GCGCCCCGCGCGGCCCGCAGTCTGGGGGTGTTGGTGAGTGCGGCGAGGGTGCGCATCAGGTTGTGGCTGATCGCGGTCAGCGCCAGCCAGGCGGCGTTAGCACCGAACCGTCCGGAGGGCAGATGGGCCAGCGGTCCGTCGATGAGGTCGGCGAACACGGTTTCGATGATGGCGTGGCGGCGGTGGGTGATGTCGGCGGTGACGGTGTCGTCGGTGGTGTTGGTGAAAAACGAGTGGTACCGCCAGGCGGGCATCAGGGTGTCGGTGCCGGCGGGGTGGTGGGCTGTGACCCGACGCACGATCAGGCGGGCGGTGACCGGCTGGGTGGAGTCCGGTTGCACGGTGTAGGTGGTTTCGGCGACTTCGGCATCAGAGATCAGTTCGCCGGTGTCGGGGTCGGTGACCGCCCCGGGATAGTGCACCGGCGTCCAGGCGTCGTCGCCGATCGCGGTGATGGCGCGGGTGATCGCCGTATTGGTCCGCAGGACCAGCGAGAACGTCGCTGCGAGGCGTTGGCAGGTGCACATCACCGCGGCGGTGCCATAGGCGGCGTCGCCGCGGACGGTGATCTCCCCGCTCGCCCCACAGCGGCGTGCGGTGGTCAGGGTTTCAGCGATCATTCTCGCTGCCCCGTT
>NZ_JAGRQM010000066.1:0-610 GCF_018132775.1 Gordonia sp. SCSIO 19800
CCAGCTACCGTGAGAACCCGGTCCCCGCAAACGCTGGAACCAACTAACCGAGCCTCCAGCAAACCCGGGGCGATTCAAGTCGCTACGACTCGCGGTAGTACTAGGTTGGCCGACTGTTTAGGCCAGTGCGAGGAACAGTTTCTCAAGCTCCGCTTCCGTGAGCGGTGGCTGCTCGCCATCTTACGGTCGCGATGCATTGACGCATCCCTGATTAGTCCGGATGGTCCACCGCCAGTCCGGGAACTCGGTCTCGAGCCGTTCGATCCGCTCGGCCGACAACCGGCCCTTGCGGTAGTCAGCGCTGCGGCTCTGCACCCAGGTGCCGATCGCGAATCCGTCAATGACATCGCGCCGGCGGGCGTTGCTGGTGCCGTACACCGCGACGTAGCGGTGCAGGTGCTCGAGCCCGGCCTCGAACCGCCCATCGCCAATAGATTCAGCCACGACAGCTCACGAGTGTGTTCGACGTTGCCGTAACGGGAAGACCGCGCTCAAGTGCGGTCATCACTGGAATGTAGCGCGGCGAACCCCACCTAGTGTCCTGAGTCATTAATTTCCGTTCGGTTGTTAGGCTAGGGAATGGCAACCCGGGGTCCGCGAGCAGTGGATA
>NZ_JAGRQM010000067.1:0-585 GCF_018132775.1 Gordonia sp. SCSIO 19800
TCGAGGGTTGGTCGCGTGGTGTGGAGGTGGGGTTGGGGTGGTCGGGTCGTTCGGTGGGGTCGGTGGTTGCTGAGCGGGTGGGGTTGTCGGTGGGTTCGGTGGCGGTGCGGGTGGGTGGTCGGGTGGTGTCGTATGGGGAGTTCGGTGGGTTGGTGGGGGGTGTTGCGCGGGAGTTGTCGGGGTTGGGTGTGGGTGTGGATTCGGCTGTGGGTGTGGTGATGTCGCGGTCGTTGGAGTTGTTGGTGGCGGTGCATGCGGTGGTGGCTGTGGGTGGTCGGTATGTGCCGGTGGAGGTGGATGCGCCTGCGGAGCGGGTGGGGTTCATGTTGTCGACGGCGGGTGTGGGTGTGGTGTTGGTACGGGCGGGGGATGTGGGTGGGGGGAGTGTTGTTGCGGGGGTTGTGGGTGTTGGGGGTGTGCGGCGTGTGGTGGTGGATTGTGGTGAGGGGGTGGGTGTTTCGGTTGATGGTGTGGTGGTTGGTGAGGGGTTGGGTGTGGGGTTGTTGGGTGAGGTGGTGTCGGGTGTGGGGGAGGTGCCGGGTGGTGCGGGTGTGTACACGTTGTTCACGTCTGGGTCGACGGGTC
>NZ_JAGRQM010000068.1:0-581 GCF_018132775.1 Gordonia sp. SCSIO 19800
GTGACGTGTGTGGTCATGGAAGCCACCGGCGACTACTGGAAACCGTTCTACTACCTCCTCGAAGACGCCCCGTTCGAGGTGATGCTGGTCAACGCCCACGACGCCAAGAACCTCCCGGGCCGCAAAACCGATGTGTCGGACGCGGCGTGGCTGGCGCAGCTGGCCGCCCACGGGCTGTTGCGGGCCTCGTTCGTGCCACCGGAACCGATCCGACGGTTACGTGATCTGACCCGCACCCGCACCGCGATCACCCGTGAACGCGGCCGCGAGATTCAACGGTTGGAGAAAGTCCTCGAAGACGCCGGCATCAAACTGTCGGTGGTGGTCTCCGATATCAACGGGGTCTCGTCGCGATCCATGTTGCAGGCGCTGGTCAAGGGTGAACGCGATCCGGCCGTGTTGGCGGAGTTGTCGGTGAAACAACTGCGCCGCAAGATCCCCGCGTTGACGAAGGCGTTGCAGGGCCGCTTCACCGACCACCACGCGTTCCTGGTCGAGTTGCATCTGGATTTCATCACCGAACACACCACCCGGATCGACGCGTTGACCGAGCGCATCGAGAAGGTGATGGCGCCGTTTCA
>NZ_JAGRQM010000069.1:0-557 GCF_018132775.1 Gordonia sp. SCSIO 19800
TGGAGGTGCCGTTGCGCACATAGTCGTGGCTGGCCCGTTGCGGGGTGCCCGGGAGCATGGGAAAGATCGGCTGGGTGAATCACCCTAGGGTTTTGTGCCGCCTCCAGTGTGGGCTGGTCCTCGGGGCCGAGGCCAGCGTAGTGGAGCGTTTCGAACTCGGTCGGGGGAATCTGGCCGATACTCGAGTGCAGCCTGCTGTTGTTGTACCAGTCGACCCAACCAGCGGTCGCGAACTCGACGTCGGAGATCGTCCGGTACGGGCCGGAGTGGAAGATCGTGGTCCGGATGCACTCGGTCTTGTACAGCCCGTTCACCGACTCGGCCAGAGCGTTGTCGTAGGCGTCTCCGACCGACCCGATCGACGCGGCGATGTCTTCGAGCCGCAGCCGCTCAGTCAGTGTAACCGATGTGTACTGGGCGCGTTCAATCGGTCGATGCAACACTGGGTTGTTGTAGCGAGTGTAGTTGTTCGCCAAAGACTTCGGCGGGAGTTTTCCATCCAAGGACTTTTCTAGGACGGTTGTTGAGGGTGTAGGCGATGGCCTCGAGGTCCTCAG